>QAMI01000049.1:30760-57703 GCA_003150395.1 Candidatus Gastranaerophilales bacterium
GCATAGACAATTTTATAAATTAAAGTTATAATAAAAATTATGAAAAATCCGTTATCATCAATTTTGAATTTTTTTAAAAATAATAAACAACCCGCACAATTTTCTTTAGATATAGACAAGCTGGACAACTGCATACTTCTTGCAATGCTTTATATTTCAAGAAATACAACTGAAAGCGGCAAGTATGTATACCGTTCGAACACTGATGTGCAGACAAGATATTCAGATAAACAGTACAGTTCACTAAGACATGCTGGAATGCTCTATTCCATGTACTTGTGCGAAACTCTGCTTGGTAATACTGCAATACAAAACAAAAGATTTGCTGCATCAGAGTATTTCATAAAAAATTATGTAAAAAGAGTTAATTCCGATATGTATGGGGTTGTCTCAAAGCCTTTTGAAGAAGCTCCGGTGCTTCTTGCTACATCAGGTGGAACCGGGCTTGGTTTGATTGCACTTTCAAATCTTCTTGAAGAGAATCGAATAAGCAAAACTATTTTGCAAAAGATGGGGAATTTTCTTCTTTTTATGCAGAATGAATTTGGTGATTTTTGGCCGAGTTATGAATTCGGTACAAAGACAAGATCAAAGCTGCATGCTGCAAGATACTATCCCGGAGAAGCCTGTTTGGGCTTATTGTATCTTTATGATACTGACAAAGATGAAAAATGGCTTAATGCTGCTAAAAAAGGTATTTTACGGCTTGCAGAATTAGGAGCCGCTATTCCGGCTGAAAAGCTGAAGTTTGACCATTGGGGCCTTCTGGCAATTCAGAAATTATACTCATTGTCTGAGATTGAACTTACTACCGCACAAAAACTGTTGATATCAGCCTATCTAGAAAAGAATTCACTTTTGGTTATAGAAAATCAGAATCTTGACTCCGATGCAGAAAACTACGGTTCTTACAAATCAATTAGGAGTCTTTGCGGGAATGCCACTATTCTGGAAGGTTTAATAGCAGCTTATCATACAGTTCCATCAAATGTTTTAAAAACAAGAATCTTAAATTCGGTAAGTGCCGGTATAGAATTTCTTGCAAAATATCAGGTTAAAGACGGATCAAGGGAAGGTGGAATTCCCGGCACCTACAAATGGAATAACTTTGACGCCGTCAAGTCTGATAAAGAAATCAGAATTGATAATGTTCAGCATGCACTTTCGGCATTCGCAGCATATAAACTGATTTTAAAAAATATTCTTGATAAAAATTCCGGAAAATAAAGTTTCTGTACGAAATTCATAGTCGTATTAAATTAATGTAAAAATCCGGCAAACTTCTTTGTTTTGTACTATAATTTATTTATAGTTTGAAAAAGAGAGGTAATTTATGATAGACAAAACAGCAATCGTTCATCCGTCGGCTCAAATAGCAGATGATGCTATAATCGGGCCTTATGTAGTAATCGGCGAAAACGTAAAAATCGGTCACAGAACAAGAGTTATTTCAAATGCGCATATTGAATTTGCCGAAATCGGTGACGATTGTACAATTTCTCCGTTTGCAACAATCGGTTCTGAACCTCAGGATTTGGGTTACAAAGGCGAACCTACAAAAGTTGTAATCGGCGATGGAACAATTATAAAAGAAAACGTAACAATCCATAGAGGTGCGGCTTGCGGCGATTTTACAACGAGGGTAGGTAAAAAATGTCTATTAATGGTTGGCTCTCATGTCGCACATAACTGTGTTTTGGCAGATGAAGTAATTCTGGCAAACCTTGTTACTTTAGGTGGACATGTTCATGTCGGCTTCGGTGCATTTGTAGGCGGAATGAGCGTATTCCACCAGAATATCAGAATCGGCGATATGGCAATTGTAAGCGGATTTTCAGCTTCACGTCAGGATATATTGCCGTATTCAAAAGGTGAAGGGCGTCCTCCTGTTCCGCGCGGACTTAACGTAATTGCGATGAAACGCCGCGGCGTTCCGCTTGAAGTCAGAACTCATACAAATGAAGCTTTCAAACTGTTGATTTCTGAAGATTACAACACAACACAAGCAATAGAAAAGATTAAAGCTGAAATTCCAATGAACGAGTATATTGAAAAAATGATAGAATTCATCCAATCGTCTAAACGCGGTGTGCTTCTTAAAACTCATAAATCAGGACATGAAAGCCTTCAGGATGAATAATTTTTAATCATCTGGCAGCGCAGGTTTTATTTTATACACAAGAAGAACTTATACATTTGTCGTGTAAGTTCTTCGTTGTTTTCCAGCAAATTTATCATCTCGTTTAACATATCCTGCGGTCTTTTGTAATAATCAAATAAATAAAGTTCAAAAGGTCTTACTTTAAGAGCATTTGCAAGTTTTTCAAGGGTTTCATGATTTGGATAATTTTTACCGTTTTCGATATTGCTCAGACTGGGAATTTCAATTCCGGCAAGTTCAGCAAGTTTTTCCTGCGTAAATTTTTGCCTTTGTCTGAGTTCTTTTATTCTTTTCCCGAGTTGATATTTGAGATTCCCCATAAGTCACGTCCTTTTAAATAATCGTAACTTATTTATATCTAAATAAAATAACCTAACAGCTAAATTTTACTTGATTTATTATTAAATATACTATATATTATTAGTGTAAATAATAAATTTTAGTATAAAATTTAGTGTATGTTTAAAGAAAGGAATAAGTTCTAAATGATTACGAAGCTAAAAGAAGTTAAAAAGCAAGCTGGTTTTACAATGTCTGAAGTCCTTATTACACTTGGCATTGTCGGTATCATTGCAGCAATGACACTGCCCCAGTTAATTAAAAATTACCAGCATAAAGTGTTGCAGACGCAGTTCCAAAAAGCATATGCAAAAATTCAAGAGGCGTATCTTTTAACACTTAATGAGTTGGGAGTTTCAAATCTTTCTAAGGAAATTGCAGCATGCAGCGTGCAATATGTATATGGTCCAGAATTCATTGCTGCATTTCATAGAAATCTTCGTTATAAAACAAAAGCCAAGGACTATAGAATATATAATTATACTAAAAATAAATTTTGGGAGCATCGTAAAGGTAGTGGTTACCCTATGCCTGTATATGTTTTGGGGGATGGAAGCAGCTATGTTGCATTTGTAAATTCTTGCACTATATTTTTAGAATTTGACTCAAATGGACCATATAAAGGCCCAAATAGATATGGATTTGATGTTTTTACTTTTAAGGTTTCTAATGATGGAGTTGTTCCAATCAAATCAGGGAAACTTTATACAGAAGAAGAGTTAGAAAATGAAACTTGGCCTGAATATGCTGGTCAACCCTGCTCTGTTAAATCAAAACAAGCTTCTAATGGAATTGGTTGTTCATATTATGCTCTAAATGATATAAGCCCGGATAATAACTCAAAGACATATTGGAAAAATCTGCCCAAATAAGTTTTATCTTGTTAATTGCCCTCTTTTATAAATTATGTTATAAAAAATACAGGAGGCTAAGTTATGAAAACACTTTGGGATAAATATGCAGAAGTCCTTGTTGACTATTCAACAAACGTACAAAAAGGCGATTTGGTGCAAATCCGCGGCACAAGCGTTTATACAAAAGACCTTGTTAAAGCCGTTTACAAACGTGTTCTTGAGCGCGGCGGCAATCCGATTGTCAGAACTTCTATTGAAGATTTGACTGATACTTTTATAAAATACGCAAGCGACGAACAGCTTGACTTTGTCGATCCTATTACAAAACTTGAATACGAAACAGTTGACAAATTCATTTCAATCGGCGGTCCGATGAATACTAAAAATCTTGCAAAAGCTGATATGAAAAAGCTTGCAAGACGCGGCAAAGCAACAAAAGCGCTCTCTGAACTTCTGATGAAACGTTCTGCTGAAGGCAGCGCAAGCTGGGTTATAGCTGACGTTCCAACTCACGCTCTTGCTCAGGAAGCCAAAATGTCTTTTGATGAATATTCAGAATTTTTGTTTAAATCGTGTTATCTTGACATGGATAATCCGGTTGCAAAGTTAAAAGAACTTAACGAGAAACAAACCAAATGGGCAAATTATCTGAATAATGTTAAAAAACTCCGGATTACAGGTGAAAAAACCGATATAACTTTCGGTGTTGAAGGCAGAAAATGGATTAGCTGTTCCGGTCTGAATAATTATCCCGATGGAGAAGTTTTTACCTCTCCTGTTGAAGATGATGTTAACGGTGAAATTTATTTCGATTTTCCTCAGATATATCGCGGCAACGAAGCTCAAGGTGTGCATCTCTGGATTGAAAACGGCAAAATCGTGAAGGCAAAAGCTGACAAAGGCGAAGATTTTTTGATAGCTATGCTTGATATGGATGAAGGGTCACGCGGAATTGGTGAAATCGCAATCGGCACAAACGACCGCATTCAGGAAGTTACCGGAAATATTCTTTTTGATGAGAAAATCGGCGGCTCAATTCACATGGCAGTCGGCGCATCTTACCCTGAAGCAGGCGGAAAAAATGTCTCCGGACTGCACTGGGATTTGATTAAGAACATGAAAGGCGATGAAACAGGCAAAGAGAACAAAATAGGCGGCAAAATTTATGCCGATGACGTTTTGATTTACGAAAACGGAAAGTTCTTAATCTAACAGCCAGCTCTCATAATAACAGGGAGGATGTTTGCAAAACGAATTTTGTGTTGTTATATCTTTTTGAAAATAAGGGTTAATTTTTTTGTAAAGTGTAGCTTTGTCTGCTCTTTTATTATTTTCATCACCAAAAGTAAATACCCATCGATCTTTTCCAAATTGGTTTGGATTAGAAAATCCGTTAGTATCAACAAGATATATATTTTCTGAATTGCTATATGAACACCAGCTTCTGCCTGAAACATCCATAAAACAAAAAGCAGATCCATCTCTAGGGGCTCCATTTTCTGTATCTATACCGTCACCGGGATTCCCGCTAGTGCATGAGCCCCCGCAGAGGGTATCTCCTTTTTTCCAGCATCTTGCAATATCTTTATTTCCACAATCAAGTAATACTTTAAATCCAGCTTTCATTATGCCTATTTCTTCCTCTGTTGAAACGGCTTCAAATTTTTTAGTTCTGGTAAAGACCTGTTCAATGAGTGCTTGTTGAAATACTTGTGAGAATTCAGAATAAGCTTTTTTATACGCGCTTTTAAATTGGCGTTCCTGATATCCTTTGATTAATCCCGGCAGAGTCATGGCTGCTACTATCCCAATAATTCCAAGTGTAATTAAAACTTCAGCCATAGTGAAGGCTAACGAATTTTTCATATCAGAACCTCTTATATTATAATTCTTTTTAATATACTTTATGTCTAATAAAAGAATTGTAGTATATCGATTTAATTTTGTCAATACGATAAAATTAATAAATGGATAAAACGGATTTTCTGAAATTGGGGTATAAAATAAAATTTGAACGAAGCAAAAGAGGGTTTTCACAGCTTGATTTGTCGCTTAAAACAGGTCTGACCACCCGTTCTCTTTCAAGAATCGAATGCGGAATTATTGATCCGAAGTTTTCAACATTAATAAAAATTTCCGAAGCTTTTGGGATAGATGTTTGTGACCTTTTAAATTTCAAACTTTGACAGAATAAAAAAAAGTCCGGCAAAATTTTACCGGACTTTTTTATTTCAAAAATAAACACTAAACAAGACCTAAAACTTTTTTGTACCAGGTGAAGGTTTCCAATTCAATTCCGTTGAAAGTCGTTTTTAAGCACTGGCTTTTTAAATAGTTTTCAAACTCATCATTAAATTTAGATTTAATTTTAGTAGTTTTCAAATTCATTTTTTCTACAGTTTCCATGTGACCTATCTCCTATATTACCATTACGATACCCCTAATTTATGTGTTATATTATAACGTATTCGAAATATATTCTCTACACTCTTGAGAATTACTTCTAAAGAATTTAATTTTTTAAAAAAGTTGAAAATTTTATGTTAAAATCAGAGCATGATTTTGATTGGTGAAAATCTTCATGTAATTTCTAAAAACGTGCGCGAGGCGCTGCAAAATCGTGACGAAATTTTTGTAAAAAATCTTCTTAATTTGCAAAAAAAAATGGATTATGTAGATTTAAATATAGGGCCGGCACGCGGAGATTTGGAAGGGATTTTCTCCTGGCTCTGCCCTCTTGTGGAAGAAAATTCTTCTTTAAAAATTTCTTTGGATACAACAAATTTTGAAGAAATGAAAAATGCATTTTCTTTCATAAAAAATAAAGAAAATATTTTTCTAAATAGTGTCTCAAATGATATGCCGAAACTTGATTTGATGTGTGATTTGTCGCTTGAACATGATTGCAGGCTTGCGGCTCTTACAATGTCGAAGGAAACAGGAATTCCAAAAACTTCTGATGGAAGATTGGAGATTGCGTTTGAAATTTATGAAAAATGTATGGAAAAGGGAATGGCTTCAGAAAAAATTTATTTTGACCCTCTTGTAATTCCTTTGACGGCTGACCAATCTCAGGGACTTGAGGCGTTGAATACTTTGAAAATGATAAAAGAAAGTTTCGACCCGCCGGTAAAAACCGTAATCGGGCTTTCAAATATTTCAAACGGAGCACCGTCAGAACTCCGCCCGCTTATTAACAGAGTTTTTGCTGTTCTTGCCTATGGCACAGGTTTGGATGCTGTAATTATGGATGCCGCCGATAACGAACTTTACAGGATTTTGAAAATGCTTTCCTCAAAAAAAGTCGAAAAAGCGGTCGACAATTTGTATTTGAAACTTTCAAAAATGTTTGAAATTTTTGAAGATTTGGAAAGCCTTGAATTTGATAAAAATAATGAAGAACAATTGAAAATTTTCAAAACCTGCGAGATTATACTGAATAAGAAAATTTATTCAAACAGTTTTGCACAAGTTTAATTTTTATGGTAATATGTAGCTGTAAATATGTTTACAGTTTCGTTAAAATACAAAAAAGGGTTCAGGTTATTAAAAAATTAGGAGCAGGACAATTAAAAAGCAGTTATTAATAATTTCAGCGGTTTTATCACTTTGTCTGACAGCAGTTCCGGCAGAAGCGTACATGCCTCCGGAAGCGAATATTTTGTATCAGCAGGCCTGCACGCTTGAATATCAGCATAATTATAAAGATGCTATTGAAAAAGTCCTTGAAGCAATCAAAATTGCTGGCGAAGATGCACTTCTTTATACAAAACTTGCCGGCTTATATTCTGATACCGACCAATATGATAAAGCTCTCGAGGCTTACAATACCGTTGTAAAACTTCGTCCTGACGATGCTTTTGTATTTATCAGTATAGGTAATATTTATGAAACACAAACAAAATATATTGAAGCGCTAGAGGCTTATGAACAGGCGTTGAAAATTTTTCCGCAATACAAATACAATTATCTGAATATTGCAAATGTTCAATATCAGATGAATGATTATCCTAATGCAATTGAAAATTATAAAAAATTCCTTGAAACTTATTCTAATCACAAAGAAGCCAGAGAAAGCCTCGCAAATGCTTACCTTGCCTCTAACAATCCTAAACTCGCAGTTGAAGAATATTCTCAATTATACGAAGCTGACAATTTGAACTTTAAAGATTATTCAAATTATGGGTTAGCACTTTTCCAAACCGAGGATTATGCAAAAGCCGTCGAATTTTTGGAGAAAGCTGTTGAACAATCTCCTGACAGCTTATCTTCTCATATAAGCCTTGCACTTTCATATCAAGAATTAGAAAAAAATGATTTAGCACTTGCGCAGTATGAAATTGTTTTTAAGCAGGCTCCAAACTTGCATTCCGTAAGATTTGATTATGCGAATCTTCTTGCCGATATGGGCAAAAATAGTGAAGCTGTTGCTCAGTACAAAATTTATTCAACAAACTTTCCGAATGACGCCAGAGTTTATAAAAATCTCGGACTTGTCTACAAACGTATGAACGATTTTGACAACACAATTGCAAGTTATGAAAAAGCTTTGACTCTGGATTCAAAAGATGTGAATATCAAAAAGGAGCTTGCAAACTGTTATCACATGAAGAAAGATTATATTTCGGCATTGAAATATTATGACGAAGTTTTGCAAAGTTCGCCTAACGATTATGATGTAAAAGTTAATAAAGCCATTGCGCTCCATGCTCTAGAAAAATATGAAGATGCCATTGCACTTTATCGTGAAATTCTTTCGCAAAAAGACAACACCATTGTTGCCAGCAATCTCACAGATGCGCTTGTTTCTCAAGGAAGAATTGATTTGGATGCTCAGAATTACTCAAAAGCCTCCGGCGAATTTGAACAGGCAATTTCGCGCGGAACAAAAGACAGTTTTGCTTATTTCGGACTTGCGAAATGTTTAAGAGTAAGCGGTTCTACAGACAGAGCAGCTGAATATTATGAAAAAGCCATCTCTATGTCACCGGAAGAAACACTTTACAGCAGTGAATATGCAGAATTTGTGGCTGAAACAAATGCCCTTGCTCCTGCAAATCCTTCCCCTGCAGCTGTAGAAACTCCTGATGGAAAACTTCCGTCAATTAGTCTTGAAGATAATGAGGAAAATATTGTTAATGTTGCAAGCGTTAGCAAAAGTCAGGATTTGATAAGCCTGGGTGATGAAAATTATAAAAAAGATGATTATGACGAAGCTTTGAAAAATTACAAATCGGCTCTGAAGGTTAATCCTAATGATGAAATTACTCTTCTTAAAATAGGAAATATTTACAAAATTAAGAACGATAATGATAAAGCTCTTGATTTTTATAAGAAAGCTATTTTTGTAAATCCTGATTATACGGACGGGTGGTTTAATTTAGGGCTTGTTTATGCAAACGACAACAATCTTGCAAAAAGCAAAGAATGTTTTGAAAAAGTTATTTCTTTAAACCCGGAATATGCGTATTCATATTACGCTCTTGCAATTGCTTACGAAAGTGAAGACAACAAAGAAGAAGCCGTAAAAAATTACCAGCAGTTTTTAAAATACAACAAAGATACAAGCATGGTAAAAGTCGTAGAGGACAGGATTAACAACTTGCAGAGATGAAAAAGTTTTTAACGTTAGCATGGGTATTTCTGATAATGTTTTACACCTCGGCGTGCACGGCTGATAAACCTGCTATCCTTTTCAACAAATATCCTATAACAGAAGAGACTGTTATGGGGTTTGGAAATCTGTTCAAACCAAATACTCGAATATATTATCTGGTGCTTTTGCCTGAAAAAATCCATTCACGTTATATTTATCTTCAAATTATCAAAAAAGATAATAAAGAAGGGCGTCTTGGTTACAAAATTTATTACGGTAAAACTGTCCGTTTAAAAAATGAACAAATAAATTATTATGATGATTATATTGTGATAAGCGAACCCGGAGCTTATGTTATGCAGATTTATTCAAAAGATAATCCGCAGAAAGTTTTGTGTGTCGGGCAATTTTTTGTTCAATAAGTTTGCGATTTTTAATTGTTGCGAAATGTAAAGATGAGTTTTAGAATACCTGAAACTCAGTTATACTCTGCTTTATGGTATGGTATGGTATGGTTGGGTGGGGCAGTGTAAATTTTTGGGAATAAGCAACGTTAATAGAAATATAAGCGGTTTCGAAACACGAGTGAAGTAACTAAAAAAAGGAGACTATTTTATGAGTAACGATATTGTTAATATTGGCGGAATAATGTTTAATAAAAATGATGTATTAAGCAGTTCTAGTATGCAGAAAAAAGGTGAGCTTTATAATGGAAAACCTGTTTTCAGTTATAAAGTTGAAACCACGCATGGAACATATACTTATACAGATCAGCAACCACTAGACGAAAACAAAAAGGCGTCGATTTTTGTAAATGATGGTAAAGTTAAAATTGCCAATTGCAATTTATCGACTCTTCGAGGCACTGAAAATCGTGATAGATATATATTATCAAATAGTAATTTAGGTTTTGCTGATATTGCGGGTGATGAAAATTCTGATAAAATTATTTTAACAGGCAATTCTGATCTTGTTAAAGTAAATAAGGATAATTCGGATAAAATTAACGATTTTCGACTGTTTTCTCCTGGTAGAGCCATTCATTATGAAAAATAAAAATAAATTAAAAAGGAGCGTTTTGGAGCGCTCCTTTTTAATATTCTATTGAATATTGCCTTAAGCGTTATTATTCCTGAGCGCCGTCAATCAGTTTTGTCTGCTCAGCCGAAACATCACAAGAAGATTTCGGTGCATCACCACTGATTGCGGTTTCATCTTCGTCAGGGTTCAAAATTTTGTTGACTGAAACAACGGTGTCATTGTCGGTTAAATTTTGCGCTCTAACGCCTGTTGCCGGTCTTCCCTGACAGCTTATCGAGCCGGCGTTAAGTCTTGTAACAACGCCATTTGCTGTAACCATCATAATATCATCTGATTCTTTAACAATCGTCAGTGCTACAAGTCTTGAGGAAGCTGATTTGAATTTCGTTGCAATCAGACCTAATCCTCCTCTGTTCTGGCTTCTGAATTCTGAGAGTTTTGTACGTTTTCCAAATCCGTCAGAAGTTACCACAAGCAAATCAGCGTCATAATTTCTCGGAACAATATCACAGCCGACAATTGTATCTCCGGTGCGAAGTTTCATTGAAGTTACACCACGAGCGCTTCTGCCAAGAGGCCTCAAATCCTCAATCGGGAAACGAATTGCCATACCGCAAGATGTACCGATAATGATTTCGTCTTTTGCTGTTGCAAGTTTAACCCAGCAGAGTTCATCGCCTTCTTCAAGTCCGATTGCGATAATTCCGTTGCGTCTGATATTTGAGAAGTTGTCAAGTTCAATACGCTTGATGTAACCTTTGCGTGTCAGCATAATTAGGTTCAAATCATGTGAGAATGTGCTGACCGGAACAACTGCCGTAATCTTTTCATCCTGTTCAATAGGAAGAACATTTACAATCGGCAAGCCTTTTGCCTGACGTCCGCCTTCAGGGAAGTCGTAAACATTCAGGCTGTAAACCGTTCCTTTGGAAGAGAAGAAAAGAACTTTGTCATGCATCATTGCGGTGAAGAAATGTTGAATATCATCATCTTCTTTTGTTTTAATGCCTGATTTTCCACGTGTAGCGCGGTTCTGACGTTCAAATGTGTCAAGAGAAATTCTCTTCAAATATCCCTGATGTGTAATGAATACTGCCATCGGAGTGTTTGGTGTCAAATCTTCGATTGTAACTTCGCCTTGTTCCGGAAGAATCTGGGTTTTTCTGTCATCACCGTATTTTTCTTTGTCTTCAAGAAGTTCGCCTTTAATAATGTCAAGAATTTTCTGACGGCTTGCGAGAATTTCTTCATATTCGGCAATTTTCTTGACAAGTTCGTCATATTCAGCTTTAACTTTGTCTTGTTCCAAGCCTGTCAAACGGCGTAATTGCATTTCAAGAATTGCATTTGACTGGTCAACATCGAGTCCGAAGCGGCTCATCAATCCGTTACGAGCATCGTCTGTGGTTTTTGAATTTTTGATTAATTCAATAACTTCATCAATTGACCCCAGTGCAATAATTAAACCTGCCAAAATATGTGCTCTGACTTTTGCTTTTTTGAGGAAGAAAATTGTTCTTCTTGTAACAATTTCGACTCTGTGTTCTACGAATTCGTCCAAAACCTGTTTCAAATTCAAGAGTCTCGGCTGTTTGCCGCATAAAGCAAGCATATTTACACCGAAAGTCGTCGCAAGCTGTGTATATTTAAATAAATTGTTTTTAACAACATCCGGTTTTGCGTCACGTTTAAGCTCAATAACAATTCTCATACCTTCACGGTCAGATTCGTCGCGGATATCGGAAATTCCGGTAATTCGCTGGTCTTTAACAAGTTCCGCGATTTTTTCAATAAGCATTGCTTTATTGACCTGATATGGAATTTCAGTGACAACGATTGCCGTACGAGCCTGACGGCCTCCGCCGCCTGCAATTTCTTCAATTGTCGCAACCGCTGACATTTTTATTGAGCCGCGGCCTGTTTCATAAGCCTGTTTGATATCGTTTAAACCGATAATAGTTGCTGCTGTCGGGAAATCCGGTCCTTTAATATATTCCATGAGTTCTGCAACTGTTATATCAGGATTGTTGATTAATGCGATGGTTCCGTCAACGATTTCGCAAACATTGTGAGGAGGGACATTTGTCGCCATGCCGACTGCAATCCCGGAAACCCCGTTCAACAATAACATAGGAAGTCTTACCGGCAAAACAGATGGTTCTTGTAATGAGCCGTCAAAGTTCGGTTCAAATTCAACTGTTTCGCAGTCAATATCAGCAAGCATTGACTGTGTAATCTTGTGCATACGCGCTTCAGTGTACCTCATCGCTGCTGCACCATCACCATCAACCGAACCAAAGTTCCCGTGGCCGTCAACGGTCAAGTATCTTGTTGAAAAGTCTTGCGCCATACGAACTAACGCTTCATAAACCGCACTGTCGCCATGCGGGTGGTATTTACCAAGAACTTCACCAACAATACGCGCACATTTTTTAAACGGTTTGTCCGGAGTCATTCCGAGTTCATTCATTGCGTATAAAATTCTTCTGTGAACGGGCTTTAAGCCGTCGCGAACATCCGGCAGTGCACGTCCGACAATTACGCTCATTGCGTAATCAATGTAAGAACGTTTCATCTCTTCTCTTATATTAACCGGTACGATTTTACCGTCTGCAAACATGTTTTGCTGGTTACTCATTCTTTTTCTCTCCCATTATAAGTCTGCTGTATAATAAAATTTTAGCACAAAAACAGCGTGAAGGCTAATTTTGCGTGAAAACTTTACATTGGGTAAAGCAGACGTTATTTTATTTTGAAAAATTTCAGTGTGGCAAACCAAATTATTGCCGCCGCAATTGCTCCTGCTGAAAAATAAATTCCGAATATACCCAGGGCTTCTGTCGGATTGTTAAGATATGAACGCATGATTTCAAAAATCATATAGCCAGATACAAAAGCGTAGCCGGCAATTAAAATCCATTCTATGGCGATAAGAAATTTATTGTTAAATCTTGCAGATGGCAGCTGTTTTTTGAAGATTAAATCAAGTGCCAAAAGAACAATTCCGCACATTCCTGACGCTGGCAGAATAAGAAGTTCCATCGGAAGTAAAACTCCATAAGCCCAGGTTTCGTTGTGTGAAAATATCTCCAGGAATGAAAGCAGCGCAGCTGTTCCAGTGAAAATTCCTGCCGCAAGCGCAAATCTGTAAGTTATTGTGTTTCTGTACATAAAAAAGTTTCCTTAACTTGTTCAAATGTTATCACAAACATCGCGGCTATTGCTGCTCCAACCGGAATTGCAACCAGCGCAGCCCCGAAAAGACCGATTAAAATTTTGATAGATAGCTCAAACGTAACAAACTCCTTTAATTTATATTATTAGTTTACTATTTAATTATTAACTATTCAAGTATTTTGTCAAAATTTTTTACATTATTTAATATTAGTTAACCAATCAACTAATACAAGTTCCACGTAATCCGCGTCTACTGAAGCAATGTGGCTGTTAATCTTTTTTGTGATTTTTAGATATTTTGGCCAAATCTTATCCAGTGTTTTTGAGCCGTAATCTGTTATTCTGATAAGCTTTACGCGGCGGTCTTCTTTTTTTGTATTTCGCGTAATTAATCCGTCTTTTTCAAGCTTGTCGAGAAGTTTTGTTATGTTTGACGCTGTTACAAGAAGTCTTTTGCTTATTTCATTTTGCTGAATTCCGTCATATCCGCCCACATGTTTTATAATCATTAAAATATTGAATTTTGAAATATTTAGTTTTGCAGGCGCCAACACTTCGTCAAGTTTTGATGATATCTGTCCCCACAAAAGCCCGATTGCATGAATTAGTTTAGTATTTTTGTCCTGTCCGTCAAAATAAATTTCAAGATTTTTTTTCATATAAAAACTCCTTGAAATTATTTTATCATTAAATTATAAACCATTCAAGTATATTATTAAAGTTTTTTTATAATAAGTTTGTTTTATTATTTACAACCACGTTTAATATTTATATCCAAAGAAACTTTACTAAATTTCCGTAAATATTGTTAAAATAAAAAGTCCATGCTATAATCAGTTTGTGTTAAAATTGTTTTTAGAGAAGCAAGGAGTAAAAGTGCTATGAATAAAGGATTTTACGGGGGGGGGGGCACCCGAAATTAGCTCCTGGCAGAAGTTTTCAAAAAGGATTTACTTTGGCAGAAGTCCTAATAACTCTGGGGCTTATCGGGATTGTTGCTGCAATGACTCTGCCCAGTCTTGTCAACAATGCTAGAAATAAGCAGCTTGAGGCTGCTTTAAAGAAAAATTATTCTGTTTTAAGTCAGGCGTTGGAAATGTATCAGGCCGAAACCGGTGAAAGGTTTAAACCTGTTGAGCCAGTTGTAGACACAAAAAAAATCCTAATGAAATATCTCAATGTAATTCAAGATTGCGGTAGAGGCACTGGTGATGCCGATAAAGCCTGTATTCCGAATTTTGGTGACGGTGATGAGCGTAATTCAAAACTTTATAAGAATTATAATGCAACGAATCCTGTTAACTTAACAATAATTGATGATGGACAGTTTGTTGTAAATGACAGCGCTCTTTGGCTGATGAATGCAAGCGGGGCATATATTACTATTGATGTGAATGGTTATAATAAAAATCCAAATCGTTCCGGGCATGATTTGTTTATGTTTGAAATAGATGAAAATGGCAAACTTCTTCCAATGGGCGCCAAGGGAACACGCTATGCAGATGAAAATTTATATTGTTCTCTAACTTCCAGATATGAAACTAACGGATACGGCTGTACATTTAAGGCTTTAACTGATAAGACTTATTTTAAAAATCTTCCAAAATAATTTGTCTGAAAATTTTGATTAAATCTTTTCGTGTTATAATCGGCTTATGGACAGAAAAGAATTTATCAACGCAAAACGTATTGTCGTAAAACTTGGCACTAATATTTTGAGAAACAGTGAGGGCTATGTTTCCTTACCGCGCGTATTTTCATTTATTGAAGATATGGCCTCGCTTGTGAAGGCAGGCAAAGAAGTTATTTTAATCACTTCCGGGGCGGTTGGTTTGGGAAGAAAACGGCTCGGACTTGAAGGCACAACAGGTACGGCTTTGAAGCAGGCGTGTGCTGCAATCGGGCAGGGTAAATTAATGTCGATTTATGAAGGCGGGTTTGATACTTACGGGCTTGTGGCTGCTCAAATCCTTTTGACAGAAGACGATTTTTCAATCCGTACCAGATATCTAAGTTTAAGAACAACCCTGAATAAACTTCTTGAGCTTGGCGCGGTTCCTGTAATCAACCAGAATGACACAGTTTCCAATATTGAAGTTGATCCAAGATATGAGCATATGCAGGTTTGTTTTTCTGATAACGATAAGCTTTCAGCACTGGTCGCAAGTGAACTGGATGCTGATTTACTTCTTATTCTTTCTGATATTGACGGTCTTTATGAGGAAAATCCTAAAGAGAATCCGAATGCTAAGCTTATTAATGTTGTTGAGGAAGTTACAGACGAAATTATGGCGCTTGGAAGTGATGCTTCAGATGGCGGCCGTGGCGGTATGAGAACTAAGCTTAAAGCCGCAAGACTTGTGACTCGTTTTGGAGGAAAGGTCTTAATCGCAAACGGAAAAATTCCTTATGTAATTAATAAAATTTTTGCCGGGGAAGAAATTGGAACAATGTTTCTACCTCAAACTCAAGGATTGTCGGATAAAAAGCGCTGGATTGGTTATGCCACAAATATTATCGGGAAAATCGTTGTAAACTCAGGTGCAAAAAAGGCTTTGGTCGAAAAAGAAAAGAGTCTTCTGCCAATTGGTGTGGTTGATGTTGTGCATGAATTTAATAAGGGTGATGTAATTTCTATTGTGGATGAAAATGACAGTGAATTCGCACGCGGAATTGTGAATTACGACTCTGTAGCCTGCCGCAAAGTTATCGGAAGCCATTCGGACGACATTATAAAAATTCTTGGGTTTAAAAATTACGACGCGATTATTACTCGTGATAATATTACGATTTTATAAGGAGTTTCAATGAACGATTTTATAGAAATTGCTAAAAAAGCAAAAGATGCATCTTTGAAAACCGCTTCTTTAAGCGAAGAAATTAAAAACAATGCCTTAATTTCGATTGCTGACGCGATTGAGAATGCAAAAGATGAGATTTTTAAAGCAAACAAAATTGATTTGGCTTTGGCCGAACCGCTTGTTAATAAAGGTGAACTTTCCAAAGCAACTTTTAACCGTCTGAAACTCGACGAAAATAAAATGCGTGATATGATTGCAGGAATTCGTGAGATTGCGAAACTTCCGGATCCTGTTAATAAAAAACTTTTAGTCAGAGAACTTGATGAAGATCTAACGCTTTACAAAGTTTCTTGTCCCATCGGGGTTTTGGGAATAATCTTTGAGGCGCGTCCTGATGTGATTTCGCAGATTTCGTCGCTTGCAATAAAATCTTCAAACGCAGTGATTTTGAAAGGCGGAAAGGAAACAACAAATACAAATCGCGAAATTTTAAATGTAATTAATCAGGCACTTGATAAGATTGAGGGTTTTCCGAAAAACGTAATCCAGCAAGTGTTTTCGCGTGAAGATGTCGCAGAAATGCTAAAATGTGACGGCTATATAAACCTGATAATCCCGCGCGGTGGAAACAGCCTTGTGAAATTTATCAAAGAAAATACAAAAATTCCGGTTCTCGGGCATGCAGATGGGATTTGTCACATTTTTGTAGATGAAAGTGCAGATTTGCTTACTGCCGAAAAGATTATAGTTGATGCCAAAACCCAATATCCGAGTGCTTGCAACAGTGTTGAAACACTTTTAATTCATGAAAATTTTTCGAAAAAAGACGAACTTCTTGCAGCATTGCAGCTTGAAGAAATAAAACTTATTGATAACCCCGAAAGCTGGGCCCATGAGTACGGTGACAAAATTCTTGCTTTCAAAACAGTTGTGGATGTGAATGATGCAATTGAGCATATTAACAAATACGGTTCCGGACACACAGATTGTATTATTACGACAAGTATTGAAAATGCTGAAAAATTTATGAATGAAGTGGATTCAGCGGGCGTTTATTTTAATGCATCAACTCGTTTTGCGGACGGTTTTCGCTATGGTTTTGGCGCGGAGGTCGGAATTTCAACAAACAAAACTCATGCGCGCGGACCGGTAGGACTTGAAGGGCTTACAATTTATAAATACAAACTAATCGGCCAGGGGCATGTTGTGTCAGATTACGTTGAGGGGAGAAAACGTTTTCACCACAAGGATTTAATGTAAATTTTGCCCGTGAAATTCACATTATAAATCAGAACTTGTAACAACTCGGTTTCTTCCAAGTTCTTTTGCAGCATAAAGCGCTTTGTCAGCATTTTGCAGCAAATCTTCCGCGGTTGTATGTTCCTTCTCCAACCCTTCAACACCAATGCTTACCGTAACTTTAAATCCGTTGCTGTCGTAGTTGAATGGATAATCTTCTATGGTTTTTCTTAACCTTTCAAGCGGAATTATTGCTTTTTCAAGCGGAGTTTCCGTAAGCAGTATAACTATTTCTTCTCCGCCGTATCTGAAAACAATATCAGTTTTCCTAAATGTTTGTAATGTCATATAGGCAATCTCTTTCAGCACATAATCACCGCAAAGATGTCCGTATGTGTCATTGATTTTTTTGAAAAAATCAACGTCAAGAACGGCAAGGCTCAAATCGTTCGAATACCTTTGTGCACGTAAAAATTCCCGCTCAAGAGTGTTTTCAAAGTGGCGGCGGTTATACAAACCTGTCAAAGCGTCAGTTACCGACATATATTTTGTTTGTGTATACATAAAATTGATTTTTTTGATTACATCCATCTTGTTGGTTTCCGAAATCGGAAAACTTTTGATAATTTCTTCAATGTTAGACTGGATTTCATCAAGTATTTCAGGCGATAAATCAAAACCCCCGGGAGTTCCCATTGTATTGTCCATAATCATACCTACCAAGATTTATTATATCATAAAAATTGTGTTGCTGAAATTTTTATGATAAAGTTTCGGATATGAAATTATCTGCAGAAGAAATGCTGGAAAAATTTTCAAAAGACGCTTCACATCCGCATGAAGTAAGAAGACTTGCAATGATGATTTTTGATGAGGTAAGCGAAAAGGTTTTTGAGATGCCGCAAAGCTGGCGTAAAATTCTTGAAAGTGCGGCACTTTTGCATGATATCGGATACTATATTGATTCAAAAGGGCATAACAAATATTCTCAAAAATTGGTTTTAGAACATGGCTTGAGAGGTTTTGACGGCCGTGAAACAGCATATGCCGCTTGTATTTGCAGATTTCACCGCGGCGGTCTCCCGGACAAAGAAAAGCACGAAATTTATTCGGACTGTGACAAAAAAGAGAGAAAAATGATAAAACGCCTCGGCGGTATCCTGAAACTTGCTGATGGCTTGGATAGAGCGCATATGGCGCTTATTAAAAAAATTAAAATTAATTATGATGAAGACAATAACATTGTCGAATTTTATTTAACTCCGAACACACCGGATTATTATCCAGATATAACTTCTGCAATCCGAAAGCGCGATTTGTTCGAGATAGGATTCAAAACACAGGCAGTGATAAAGTTTTCGAGAGTATAACATATTGTAAAAATTTGTAACAAAATTTCCTAAAATTGTAACATTTCTTCATGAAAAATACTTTATATATATAAGGGAAAAAATGAAAGGATTACGAAAGCCTAAATTATTTAGACAATCGTAAGCAGCGGTGGAAAAATGAGTTTTGATGTAAATGTTTTGAGCGTCAAGCCTGTAATCAGAGAAGCCGCAAACATGAACAACGATGGCGGCGGCGGAAATTTGGGATACATGCAGCGCGAAAAAAATGGTGAAGAAAAAGAAAAAAAATATTTAGATGAAAGTATTTTTGAAAAGAAAAATGAATCAGATTTGTTTGTGAGCAAAAAAGAAATAGAAGTTCCGGAAGAATACAAATTCAATCTGAAAAATCTTATTTCAAAGCTAATCAAAAAAATAAAAAGAATTTTTAAAAATATTTAGTTATGTTTACACAAACCAAAATTCGTGAAATAATTTTGGTTATGGAAGAGCTTTTTTTAAATACAAAAGACAATGTAAAAATAGCTTTAAATTGGTACAACACCGGCCATAAATCTGTGATAATCATTTGTCCGGGATGGTTTATGACAAAAGACAGCAAGGCATTTTCGTTTCTTGCTGAGAAATTTTCAGAGAAACTTGATGTTATTGTTATGGATTTTCGAGGTCATGGCAGAAGTTCCGGATTTTATACTTTTACATCAAAAGAGCTTTTTGATTTGGAAACTGTAGTTGATTTTGCAAAAAAACATTATGAAAAAGTTTTTCTTATAGGATTTTCTCTAGGCGGCGGGCTTGTCATCCTTCATAGCGCTAAAAATAATAATGTTGATAAAATTATAGCGGTGTCTCCCCCGGCAGATTTTTATAAAATTGAGAATTGCATGTGGCACCCGAATGCTTGGATTCCGACTTTCAAAAAGTTTGAACCGAAACGCTGGGTTTCTGTCAGGCCGTCTCTTGTAATTCACAAGAAAAGGAAACCCTTAGATGTCGTTGAGAAAATAACAGTTCCGACTCTATTTATTGCTGGCCGGCGCGATGTAACGGTCAGGCCGTGGCATACGGAACTTTTATATCAAAAAGCCGTTTGTGAAAAGAAACTTGAGATTTTTGAAAACGGAATTCACGCTGAGGATTTATTTCTAGATGAGCCGGAGCGGTTTGTAAAAATGTGCCTGGATTGGGTTGAACAAGGTTAATAAAATTCACGCTCTTGGATGTGCTTCGTTGTATACTTCTTTCAAATGCTGGGTTGAAACGTGCGTGTAAATCTGTGTGTTTGAAATACTTGCGTGACCCAAAAGCTCCTGCACTACACGCAAATCAGCGCCGTTTTCAATCAAATGCGTTGCAAAGCTGTGGCGGAATACGTGCGGCGTTACTTTTTTCGGCAATGCAATTTTTTCAACAACATCATTTATAACATTTCTGATAGTTTTTGTTTGGAGACGGTAGCCCGTGTTGTTTATGAAAACAGGTGAACTTTCTGTCGGATTTTCAAGCGGAAAACCTTTTGGAATTAGCGGACGCGCTGTCTCAATATATCTTTCAAGATAGGATTTTGCGCGGTCAGTAACAAGAATTATGCGTTCCTTCGCCCCTTTACCAAAAACTCGTATTTCGTTATTGTTGAGGTTTAAATCGCCGAAATTTAGTCCGCTTAATTCAGACACTCGCATTCCTGTTGCCCATAAAAGTTCTAAAATCGCGCGGTTTCTATATCCGGCCGGCGTGTCAATTTTAACATTATTCAAAATGCTTTCTACTTCATTTGGTGTAAGAAATTTGGGCAGTGTTTTCCCCCGTTTGGGGGATATTAAATTCATCGCAGGATTGGAATCAACCTTGCGTTCGCGGTATAAAAATTTGTAAAAAGTCCGTATTGACGCGATTTTTCTTGCAATTGTAGTTTTTTTATAATTAAACCGCTGAATGAAATGCAGGTATTCTCTAACTTTAGAAAAGTTCACATCTTCGCAAGACTGCTCTCCCATCCACAGTAAAAATCCTAAAACGTCTGAATAATAGGCTTTTGCGGTATGTTGCGAGAAGTTTTTCTCGATAATTATATACGATTTAAAGTCCTCTAAATCCTGTTTTGAATGTGAATTTAAACCCATCATTTACCTTATTGCTTTTTTATAAAAGATATTATACAATAAGATTAAAAGTTTTAGAATAGTTAAAGGAATTTTTTAAAAATTACGTAAAGTAGGAGAAAAAATGAGTTGTAAAAAAGTTTTAATTGCTTCATTGATTTTCGCAAATATCCTATGTGCATCCAATGCTTACGCTCAACAAGAATTGCAGGCAAAGGTAGCGAAAGCTCAAAAGAATTACACAAATATTGAGAAATTAATCGAATACAACCACTATGAAGAGGCTGATGAACAAATTAGAGCGGCTTTGAATAAAAAGCCAAATGATATTGAACTTCTTGCCTTGAGATGTATTTCACGCGCAAAGCAGCATAAACTTGCCCCGGCTCAGCAGGAATTAGACAGGCTCTTAGCTAAATATCCGAAAAATCCGCAGCTGCATTATGCACAGGGTATGGTTTATTTGATGAGAACAACTTCTTCTGACGTTACATACATCAGAGATACAAGAAATTTGATTGAGAATGCAATTAAAGAATTTGTAGCTGCCGTAAATGCTGACAGCAATTACTATCAGGCATACAACGCAATGGGTGTTGCAACTTTGAAACTCGGAAACAGAAAAGATGCAAGAGAATTATTCCAGGCCGCATTGCAAATCAACCCGCAGTATGCAACCGCTTACGACAATCTTGGCAACCTTGAACTCATAGAAGGAAATCTTACTGAAGCAGAAAAACTTTTTAACCAATCTCTAAAACTTAATTCACACAACCCGACAACCATGTATCATTTGGGTCAGGTTGCTGTTCGCCAGCGTGATTACAACAAGGCGTTAACCTGGCTGAACCATTCAATTCATATGCACCCGATGTCTTCTCCTGCTTTGACGTTACAGGGTGAATGCTATTTAATCCAGGGAAACCAGGCTGCTGCTATCAATTCATTTAAAAAAGCAATAACAGTCAAACCTGAAAATTCACGTCCTTATGTTAACCTTGCTAATATTTACGAAAGACGTATGGATGAAGAGTTTGCAATGGAACAGTTAAAAACAGTTTTGACTATCAATCCTAACTATATCGACGGTATTATGCGTGTTGCTGATATGTCATTGCATACAAGAAAATATGAACAAGCGCTGGATTACTATACAAGACTTCTTGATGACAGCAAATATGGCGACCGCGCTATTATTGGGCTTGCAAACACTTATTACGAAATGTCAAAAGACAGCGCTGACAGTGACAGCATGACAACAAATAAAGAAGTTTATCTTGCTTACGATTATGTTAACAAAGCAATCGAAAGAACTCCTGACGATTTAAAACTTCATCTTGCAAAAATTAAACTTGCAAAACTTACACATCAGCTTCCTATGACTAAAGACAGTCTTAACTATATTGTTCAGGCCGCCTCTAACAGCCTTATGGACAGCGTAATAAAAGGTGAAGCTTACCTCGCTCTTGGTCGTGAAAAAGATGCTGTTTATACTTTCGAAAATGCAATCAACTTCGCAGATAATGTTGATGACCAGCTCTATCTGGCTGAAATCCTTGTTCATAACAAACAATTCCGTACGGCTCGCGTAGCTTTGAAAAAAGTCTTAATGCAAGACCCTGAAAACGTAATTGCTAAGAACGGAATTGCATACATTGATCTTTGCGAAACTAAGTCAAATGAGTTCTACGATATCGCACAAAGACAGTTTAAAGAAAAGAATTACGCATCAACAATTGAATACTGTAATCGTGCAATTGACTTCTATCATAACAGCGGCCCGATTGCAAAGCTGAAGGCAATGGCTTACGAAGCTGAAAAGAACTATCAAGGTGCTATTAAATACTATAATCAGTATCTTGCATACACACCAAATGCTTCTGACCGTGAAGCAATAATCAAAAAGATAAACAAATACAGTCCAAAAAATTAAAAATTTAATAAATTCAGAGTGGGTTTCGTAAATTTTTGCGAAACCCGCCTTAAATAAAAAAGAGTATTGTGATAAATTATAAGAGATTTGTAATATAATATAACCAGAATTTAAGTTAAGCTGAAAATCTATGGCAAAGAAATTTGATATCAGAAAGACATTTGAAATATTTTTAAGAGAACCCCTCAGCATACTGAAAGTAGGATTATTCCAGATTGTGCATTTGGAGTCAAATATTTTCAGCGGCAAAGCTGTAAATGTAGATTTTATGGACGACAAAACTCAGGTTACGGTTGTTAATAACGAAAGAATGTACAATCTGTTTCAGACCGTTCTTTTCAAGCGGCGCCTGAAAGAACAGCAGGAAAAGGCTCTATCAACTAAATAAATTTTTTCGGCAAAACGTAAAATTTGAAAGGAAAAAATGAAATTTTTACAGGCAAAATTTATAATAAGTGCAGAAAAGCTGAGCCAGTGTCCGGAGTTTACTTTGCCGGAATTTCCGCTTTTGGGTCGTTCAAATGTGGGGAAAAGTTCATTTATTAATGCGCTTGCAAACCAGAAAAAGCTTGCAAAAACTTCAAACACGCCGGGAAAAACACGTTTGATAAACTTTTTTGATTTTTCGAACAAATTTATGATAGCTGACTTGCCCGGCTATGGTTATGCAAAGGTTTCAAAAGAGGCGCAGAATCGCTGGCAGAAATATTTGGAAGAATATCTTTTGAACCGCCGGCAGATAAAATCCTTAATCCAGCTTATTGACGCGCGCCATGACATTCAGAAAAACGATTTTCAAATGAGAGAGTGGGTGGAAGCGCACAACCTTCCGTTGATTACAGTTTTGACTAAAATGGATTATGTGCCGAAATCAAAGGCTCTCAGCGTAGTAAAAAAAGTCGAAAAAGAAACCGGAAGTCTTGTCCTTCCTTTTAGCGCCGTTGATAACAGATATAACGAGAAGATTTTTGAATTCCTTTTGAGCGAAAACTTTATTGAGCAGGCCGAATAAATTTTGTGTGGTTTCACTCAATAAATTCTGATAAAATCACGTTGCTTACAAGAATTCCGGAATTGGTTAGTTTCCAGCCGCGGCACGTTTTTTCGAGGTGTCCTGTAGCTGAATATTTTTTAAGAATTTTTGAATATTTTTCGTCAAAATTTATTCCGAATTTTTGACTTATTTTTTCGGTGTTAACTCCAGACATCCGGCGAAAGCCAAGGAAAATTTCTTCTTCAAGTTTTTCCTGATTACTCAATCTGTGTCTGAAATATTTTGCGAAAGGGTTTTGAATGTAATTTTTCAGATTTTCAGTATTTGAATACCTTTCCCCGTTTTCATAACCGTGAGCCGCGGCGCCAAAACCGTAATAACCTTCATTGTTCCAGTAATTCAGATTATGCATTGACTCAAAACCTTTAAGCGCAAAGTTGCTTATTTCGTAATGTTCAAATCCTGAAAGCGTCTCAATTGCAGCTAAATACATTTCTGCCTGCAAGTCTTCATCTGCAATATTTTCGGGCGGGTTTTTGTAAAAATAACATCCCTCATCTATTTTTAATCCATAAAGTGAAACATGCTGAATTTCAAGTGTTTTTGCATATGTTAAATCGTCTTGAAAATTTTGCAGGGTTTGGAAAGGCAGACCGTAAATAAAATCAAGGCTTATATTTTTAAAACCAATATCCTGTGCGGTTTTCACGACAAATTCAACATCTTTTGCTGAATGTTTCCGTCCGATTTTTTTTAGAATTTCTTCATTAAAGCTCTGACAGCCTATGCTTAACCTGTTTATGCCGAGCAGTTTAATTTCTGAAAGATATTTTTTATTAATATGCTCGGGATTTAATTCAATTGTAATTTCAGTGGTTTGTGAAAATTTTAAGGGTGAAAGAATTTTTTCTATTTGCTTAGGCTCAAGAATTGATGGAGTGCCGCCGCCAATGTAAATTGTTTTGAGATTTTCGTTCTGATAGTTGAGTTTTATTTCTTTTTCAAGAGCGTCCAAATATCGCGGGATTAATTCCGGACAGGCAAAGGAAACAAAAGAGCAGTAAAAGCATTTTTGTCTGCAAAACGGTATATGAATGTATGCGCTTGTTGGCATATTTATATTATATCACGCGCTTTTTAAAATATTTTTGAATAAGTCAAAAAATAATCAGAAATTACATTCAAAAGCATTGGCAAAATCCAAACCATAATTGCCGCACCAAATACAGGTTTAAAAAGAAAGCTTAACTGAAAAACATTTACCTGCGGAGCGGTTTTTGAAATTACGCCGAGTATAATGTCCTGCCCCAATGTTGCAAGAAGAACCGGTGAGGCGATTTGAAGCCCCATATAAAGTACGTTGGAACTCATTTTGATTAAATAATCCATGTTAACAAGTTCTTTTATAGGAAGATGAGTCGCAAAAAGCGGGAAAATTTCAAAACTTCTTAAAAAAGCTTTTATCAGCCAGTAAACCCCGCCAATATGCATAAAAATTAATATTCCCAAAAGCGAAATTATCCTTGTCAAAATAGAAACCTGACTTGATGTTGTCGGGTCCAAAACCATTGCAGATGAAAGTCCCATCTGCATGTTTATCATATCCGCTCCGGCGTCAATTGCAAGAAGAATTAGCTGCGCAATGTATCCGATAATTGCCCCGACTACAAAATTTAAAAGAATTGACAACACAAATGAATCCTGTGTGCCGGCCATAGTTTCAGGCTTTAAAAACGGTGTAACAAGGAATGTGAAGAGAAGTGCAAGACAAATTTTCACCATTCCGGGAATTTCTTTTTTGTTAAACACGGGTGCAAGTCTGAAAAATCCCATAACACGGGCAAATACATAAATCCCTGAAGCAAGTGCCGTGTTCATTGTCGGAAATAATTTCATTAATTCTGCATAAATTGTATCCATAAAAAATTATCTCCCGAGAATTGTTTTTGTTTCGTTGAAGTCAGGGCGGGTGTTCGGCATTCTATTCGTTCTTGTGTCGCGGAGTCTTTCCTCGTTGTTTATGAACGGAATGTTTCCGGGATGACGCATTATATAATCAATGTCGCCGATGTTTTTGAAACGGTCATTCATTTCGCCTTTGAACGGTGATGTGTATTTGTAATAATCGCTTGAAAGTACATACTGATCGCTTTTGCTGACACCGTTAAAAGCTAGCGCCATGCCTTCATAAAAAAGATTTGTCAAAAGTCTTATAAATCCGAAGCCGCCAATGATAATTACAAGAAATACACCTAGGATTTTCGGAGCCGCTGCGATTGTTTGTTCCTGAACCTGTGTTACGGCTTGCAAAATACCTACAACAAGCCCGATTCCGGCCGCAACCAGAACGCACGGCATTGAGATTGTGAGCATTGTTATAAAACCTTTTGATAAGTATTCTGCTAAAATTTCTACCATAATTTTCCTTTTATCTTATGTAATTTTTTGAATTCTTCCGTATCAGTTGTAACTTGTGACAAGCCCTTGCACAATCAAAGCCCAGCCGTCAACCGCAATAAATATCAAAAGCTTAAACGGAAGCGAAATAATTGTCGGCGACAACATGAACATCCCTAATGCCAGCAAAATATTTGCAACAACAAGGTCAAGCACAATGAACGGCACAAAAATTATAAATCCGATTTCAAAAGCTGTTTTCAATTCGCTAATGATAAAAGCGGGCGCAACCTGCCAGATTGTAATTTCATCAGGTGTTTCGGGCGGAGTTTTCTGGGAAAGTTCCACAAAAAATGCCAAATCGCTTTGACGCGTCTGCTTCATCATGAATTCTTTTAAAGGCTTTGAACCCTCATTAATTGCCTCGATTATGTTTTGATTTTTCTGATATGGAACGCTGCCCATCTGGTACATTCTCTCAAATGTCGGTCCCATTGTGAAAAATGTTAATATCATGGAAAGCCCTATTATTACAATTGAAGGCGGCACCTGCTGAGTTCCCATTGCGGTTTTGAGCATCGAAAACACTACAACAAATCTTAAAAAACTCGTCATACAGCAAAATACAAATGGCAGTAATGAAAATACTGTCATTACAATCAGCATTTGTATAATCGGGTTTATATCTTTTATGACCGAATCCATAATTAATCCTTTATTCTGCTTACCATGCTTTTAAGCACATCCTTAGACTGATTTTTCTTTGACTTAATTTTTATATCAGGCAAGTCGTCAATTCCTATGAATGTTGTTTTTTCATCCTGACGGTATTGAAAATCTTCCCTCGCCGCCTGCGAGGTTGTTTTTTCATAATTTGTGGTTTGAAATCCAGCACTATTTGCCTGCGATTTCCTATAATTGTTTTGAACGCTTTGCGGTGCAATTTTTTGCGGTATA
>QAMI01000049.1:61351-79236 GCA_003150395.1 Candidatus Gastranaerophilales bacterium
CTGCGATTTCCTATAATTGTTTTGAACGCTTTGCGGTGCAATTTTTTGCGGTATAATTTGAGTTTTTTGTAAATGTGTTTCAAAATTCACACTTTCGCCGGCCTGAAGTTTAGAAATAAGATTAGTTTTGTCAGAATCCGAGGCAATAAGAAATTTTTCACTACCGGCTCTGACAACCATAAGAGTCTTACGCGGTCCGATAGAGAGAGTATCTTCCACGTTTAGAAAGTTGGAGTTCTTTGAGCCGAAACTTCCGGCTGCAAATTTTTTATACACAAATAATGCGAAAAATATTAATCCGCACATTGCCATTGTGTATACTGTAAAATTTAAAATGTAACTTCCCATCATTTATCCCCGTAATTTTTCTGAAACCTGTTTAATAAGATTTTAAATATCTTCATCTTCAAGTTCAAAGTCGCTGTAGTCGAATTCATCTTCTTCATTCGCTTGCGGTTCCGCTGCAGGCATTGGTTCGTCCGGACTTGAAGGCATCGGATCGTTGAAATTATGTGCCGGCTGTTGAGGTGCATAATTCTGTGGTTCTGTTTGCATATCTTCAACTTCCTGCTGTCCTTTTTCAACAATATCAGAAATTTTAACACCGTATCTGTCGTTTATAATTACCAATTCTCCATGTCCGATAACTTTGTTTTCTACACGAAGCGTAATTTTATTATCATAAAGAGCTGCAATATCAACAACAAGCCCGTCTTCTATTCTTTTCAAATTGCCGAGAGTAATCTTTACAGGATCAAATTCAGCATACATGTCAACTTCTATGCTGTCCCATAAATTAGTATTTCCGGTATTTTCGTCCATGTTTTCTCCTTCATTTTCGTCAAGCGGATGTGTAAGACCCATATTAGGGTTAATTTTAAAATCTTTTTCATAATCTTTGAGAATAAATCTCATAGTATCAAGAGCACTGTTCTCAAAAACAACAATATCTTCAGGCTCAAGCCCTTTCATTTCCTTTACTGTAAATCTGGTGGAGCCAATTTGAATTTTTGCTTTAATCGGGCACTTGTAAAAGTCAGAGAATTCAAACTTGTCTTCTTTCACCACAACTTTGTTTGCCTCAAGCCTTGCAGACGGCAGTGAAATAATGAATTTGCCGACATTCCCGTCATCGAGGTTTTTGACAATGAATGTCAGGTGTATCATGTCGAAATTTTTACGTTTAATGTTTACAACCGGGGTCGGTGTGAGGAATTTTGCCATAATTCTAAACATGTAATCATTAAACGCGGTCAATATTTCACCTTCCAAATCAGTCATTCTGTTTATATTGAATGAGCGGTTTGGGCGTCCGAGGGCTTTTTCAAGAAGCATTGCGACAGTTTTGTCAGAAATTCTGAAAAACATATCATAAAGTTTGTCGACTCTGATTTTTGTAACAAAATAGGGTTCGTTTGTCATCAAGAGATTAATATTTTTGCTTACCGCAATAAGTTCAAAGCGGAATCCCGGCAGAAAAAAGCCATCGCTGGACTTTTGAGCAGCGATTGGAAAAACTTTTTTAAACCAGTTATACTCTTCATACAAATTATCTGTAACGGGTATTTTGGTATGTTCAAGTGCCTTTAAAATATTTTCCATTGAATTATGGCTATCCCTATATTGTGTATAATTTCCCTCAAATACAGTATAGTATTTTTTTTAGCTGCATTTCAACTTTGTAACGTATTTTAATGAATTTTAATTTAAAGGCAAAACAATCCGGCATTTTTTATTAAAGCTGAATAGTTCTGAAAATAGTATAATATCGGTAATTCCCGAAATAAATCACAAGTGAAAGATAATTTCTCTCCAAATCGGTTGCTTCAAGGTAAGCCTGCGGTGTTGGTTTTCTTTTTGCACTCGGGAAAATCTTGCCGATTGTGTCCATTGCTTTTATGTGAAGGTTTTGGGAAATCGTTAGTTTTGGCTTTGGAATATGGTCATCGTAAAATGTCATTGGAACTATTTCTCTGTCGTAAACAGGAATTATGTATTTGATTTTTCCTCCGTCTTTAAACAAAATATACCAATTATCTTTATATTCACGCGGCGTTAGTGCATAATATCCGGGTTCTATCGTAATACTTTTGAAGAATATCGGACTTGCGAGTCTGAACAGAGGATATGGCGACCAGGAAGATTGTTGTTGGTCATAATATTCACCTGGGTCAACATTATGAACATATTTGTGCGTCGGAACTTCAAGAGTACGGTAAACTTCTTCATAGTCTACATTTTTAGCAGAAGCACAAAGGCCTGAAAATATTAATAAAGCGATTAATAAGACTTTTTTCATAAAATTATTTTAACGTTTTTTACTTAAAAATCAATCATTTGTATAGATTAAAACTTTTTTGTTATAATTAAACTGAGCAGACAAGTAGGAGGAAATATTATGTTGAGCGGACCTTTTTTAGACAGAAATTGGATGGGGCAAAACCCTGATTATGATAATACGAAAGTTGTTATGCTGGGGCTGCCGTTTGACGGAACTGTTTCCTACAGACCCGGTTCAAGATTTGCGCCTGAGCAGATAAGGCTTGCAAGCTGGGGATTGGAAGAATATTCACCTAACTTTGATAAACATCTTGAGGACGTTAATTTTCATGACGCCGGTGATTTGGAATTTCCGCTTGGCAATACTTACAAATCTCTTGATGTAATTGAGAAAAATGTTGAAGATATTTATAAAGACGGCAAAAAAGTTTTTGGAATAGGCGGGGAGCACCTCGTAACTCTTCCTGAAATCAAAGCGGTTTCAAAGTTTTATAAAGATTTGGCGATTGTTCATTTTGATGCTCATACGGATTTGAGAGAGGAGTATCTTGGTGAAGAAATGTCGCATTCAGCAGTAATCCGTCATTGCACAAAAATAATTGGACCTGAGAACTTACGTCAAATTGGTATTCGTTCGGGCATGAAAGAAGAATTTGAATTTATGAAGCAGTATAACACTCTGGCTGACAAATATTCTGATTTGGATGCTCTTAAAGGGAAAAAAATTTTTATAACAGTGGATTTAGATGTTCTAGACCCTTCGGTTCTGCCGGGAACAGGTACGCCTGAGTCCGGCGGACTTACTTTCAATGAACTTATCGGATGGTTTAAGTATCTTAAAGACTTTGATGTAATAGGCGCCGATGTTGTTGAACTTGCACCGGATTATGATGCAACAGGTGTTTCAACTGCTGTGGCAACAAAGGTTATCAGGGAATTATTAATGATTTTGTAATTTGTATTGTGATTAAAATAAAATTTAGGGAGCTTTAACTGCTATGATTGACAGAATTAATTTTTTAAAAGATGAAATTAATAAACATAATTATCTTTATTACGTGGAAGACAATCCGTCCATAAGTGATTATGAATATGACCAATTATTCGCAGAATTAAAAAGGTTAGAGATGGCGCATCCGGAATTGAAGACTCCGGACAGCCCGACTCAGCGTGTAGGTTCTGTAAGTGAAAAATTTCTTCCTTATAAACATAAATACAGACTTTACAGCCTTGATAATACATACAATTATGATGATCTGGTGGTTTGGTATGAAAAGTTATCAAAGAATTTCAAAGATAATGTTGAACTTGTTTGCGAATTAAAAATAGACGGACTTGCCGTTGCATTGACTTATGAAAAAGGTGTTTTTACAACCGGTGCAACCAGAGGGGACGGAGTTGCCGGTGAAAATATTACAACAAATTTGAAAACGGTTAAATCAATACCTTTAAGGCTTTTTGAAGATGTCGATGTCGAGGTTCGAGGCGAAATTTATATGCCGAAAACTTCTTTTGAAAAGCTTAATGAGGAGAACTATGAACTTGGCGAAAAACCTTTTGCCAATCCCCGTAACGCTGCAGCAGGTTCTATAAGACAGCTTGACAGTTCTATTACAGCACAGAGAGATTTGTCGATTTTTGTTTATAATTCTACCTTTGAAAATCTTGAAAATCCTCCTAAAACGCATTACGACAGTATGATGTATTTGAAAAAACTCGGCTTTCGTATAAATCCGAACATCAAGCTTTGCAAAAATATTGAAGAAGCTATTGAGTATTGCAAAGAATGGGAAACAAAACGTTTTGAATTGAATTACGCTACTGACGGTGTAGTAATTAAAGTTAATAAGCTTGCTTATCAGGAGGAACTAGGTTTTACAGCACGTGCCCCGAAATGGGCGACTGCATACAAATTTCCGCCCGAAGAAGCTACCACAAAACTTCTCAATATTGAACTTAATGTTGGCAAAACCGGTGCGATTACACCGGTGGCAATTCTTGATGCCGTAAATCTTGCCGGAAGCAAAGTAGCACGGGCAAGTCTTCACAATTTTGAAGAAATTAAGCGTCTTGATATCAGAATTGGTGACGAAGTTGTAATTAAAAAAGCTGCTGAAATTATTCCAAAAGTTATCAGAGTTGTTGAGGACGAAGAGCATTTTAAACGCCCGGTTTATAATATTCCGAAAACCTGCCCTGATTGCGGAGCAAGACTTGAAACACGCCCTGATGAGGTTAATCTTTACTGTTCAAATACTGAGTGCGCCGCGCTTTTGAAAGCCAAACTTGAATTTTGGGTATCAAGCGATGCAATGGATATAGACAAAATAGGTCCCGGCGTTATTGAACAGCTTTTCAAGAAAGGGCTTGTCAGAACTCCGCTTGATTTGTACAAGTTAAAGAAAGAAGATTTCTTAACTATCGACGGCTACAAGGAAAAATCAGCAAGTAATATGTATATGTCTATTCAAAACAGTAAAACTCAGCCCCTAAGCCGTTTTCTGACAGCTTTAACAATAAAACATGTCGGTAAAGAAACAGCTGAAATTCTGGCAAATGAATTTAAAACGCTCGACAGATTTTATCATATTGATTCTTACGATGTTATTGATATTCCCGGAATTGGCCAGAAAACAGGCATGGAAGTACGGGATTATTTTAACAATGAAAAAAATCTTCAACTGATGGATGAGTTTAAAGCTGTCGGCATAAATCCGGTTCAAGACGTAGAGCGTGTAAGCGATATTTTGAAGGGTCAAAAAATTGTTTTGACCGGAACGTTAACAAATATGACGAGAGATGAAGCTGAAGATATAATTAAATCAATGGGCGGAAAGCCAACGTCAGCAGTATCAAAGAATACATCTTTTGTTATTGCCGGAGAAAATCCGGGCTCAAAATTTGATAAAGCTCGCGAATTAGGTGTTAAAATATTGACAGAAAAGGAATTTCTTGAAATGATTAAATTAAATTCCATAAATTAAAAAGGATGTGTGCCAATGAGAAAAAATGCTAAAATTATACAAATTTCAGGTCTTAGAGGATTACTGCTTGCAGTATTTATTGTAACCTGTTTAATTGCAGGTTTTGTGGTATTCCCGGGGTTTGGAGCAATGTATTTATGGAATATAACAATGGCGGCCTCCTTTTCTCTTCCGGCAATTAACATTTTTCAGGGGATTTTATTGTGGCTGATTGCAGCTCTTATATTTTATCTTACAGGCGGCAGTCAAAGTGTTGTCCAATTCAAAAGTACTTCACAGCTCAGCGATTATGAATTAAAAGAACTTATGTCAAGGATTAAAAAGCAAAACCTCGCTGACAAGCAGACTTCCGTTGGCTTCAAATCCTTTGAAATAAAAGAAATCAGGAAAGCTGATACTATCGGGGATAAAAATTCCCAGCATGAAAAAGATAAGGAGAAATTATGAAAAAGTTAATGGTTATGGCCGTTGCAGCCGCTTTAATTGCAGGTATCACTGTTAATTCAGTCACAGCAGCAGCAAATACTACTGAGGAAAGAGGTTATGTTTCAGTAACAGCTTCCTCTAATAAAGAATTGGCCCCAGACACTGCGGAAATTTCTATTTCTGTTGTTACAACTGACAACAAATCAATGCAGAAAGCAACTGCCCAAAATAAAGAAATTTCTGACAAAGTTTATTCTGCAATGAAGTCTATGATTAATCCTGAAAACAAAGATTATGTTAAAACTTCGAACTTCCGTGCAAATCCGCTTTATACTTATTCAGGAAATAAAAGAAACCTTGATAAATACGAAGTTTCAAATACAATCATAATTCACACAAAATCAATTAACAAAATAGGTGACATGATTGATAAAGCCATTTCTCTCGGTGCAACAGATGTAAGCAACATGAGTTTTTCAGTGTCAAAATACGAAAACGAATGTGATGCTCTTTTAACTTCAGCAACTAAAAAAGCACGTGCGCAAGCTGACACTCTTGTAAAAGCCGCAGGGTCAGTGATTACCGGAGTAAAATCAATTAATGGAACTTGCAGCCCAAATGCAACTACAAGAGTAATGTACAATATGATGGCTAAGAGCAATATGTATGACAGTGCAGCTCCTGAAGCTGCAATGGGTTCTTCAACTCCGATTGAAGTCGGCGTTGTCAGAATTTATGCAAATGTAAATGCAAGCTTTTTTGTCAAATAGTTAATTAATGTAAAAAATTAGAATTTATTAGCAAAAAATATTCTTTATGGTTTTTAAACTAACAGATAAAAAGGTTAACCATGAACGTTTCAAAAATTAATGTTTTAAACACAAATAAAATGGGAGTATCGCTGTTTCGCGGCGATACTCCCGTTTCTGAAAATAACAAAAAAGATACTTCAAAAACAACTAATGCAACAAAATTTTTATATGGAGCGGGAGTTGTTTCTGCCGGAATTCTGTCTGTCTCATTAGCAGCTCGCGCCGGTCTTTTTTCAAAATTGGCTAAAAAAGCCGGAAAAGATGCAAACGAACTTGCTGATGCTAAACCAAAAATTCGAAAACGTACCCCAAGTCCTGAAATAATTGTAGAAGAGAAAACTTTTCCAATTGATGTTCCTCGTGAAGAAAGATTAAAAAAACGCGAGATTGTTCCGGAAAAGCTCCAATATTTTATAGATTATTCAAAGTTCGGCAATGCCAAAACAGAAGGACAAAAAGCGGCTTTCTTTACGAATTGTATGAACCGCATTAACAACATGAGTTATGAAGAACAGTTTGACGAATTCCAGGGATTTTTAAAATTTATAAAAACTCTTGACCCGGAAAGTGTCAAAAATAAAATTTTGTTTACACTTGGAAAATTTAAACGTGACAATAATGAAAGATTTGCTAAAGAAGCTTTGGAATTTGCCAAAGAGAACCCCGCTTATAAAAATACGATATTAAGTAATCTTGTAGCGTACGAAACAGATGGAAATTTTGCCAGAGAACTTGCAGGCACTTGGTTTCACAAAACCGATAACCTTGCAAAACGCTATGATAAGCACATTGATGACTTGATAAATATCCGTAAACTTCTAACAGAATCAGGGATGAAATGTGATGAACATACACGTATAAAAAATCGTCAGGATTGGATAAATATTGGTTATCATTCACCAAATACTTATATGCTCGGTTTCCAATACAGTGAAAAGGCCCCGGAAATAAGAAAAGCGGCTTTTGAATACGATATGATGAATGGAATTTCCAAAAGCGATGCAGAATTCTTAATCAAACAGCTTTCTGCAAAAGACACATCTGTTGTACAAAAAAGTGTTAAAGAACTTTCTTCTGAACTTCAGACACATGGAGTTCCTGCTGAGCGTGCTGAAGCTCTTATTAATCAGTTGAACTCGGAAACTTTGGAACTTCGTAAGAAAGAGGCTGAATATTTAAAAGATTTTTCAACAGATAATACAACAAAAGAAATGCAAGAAAAGCTTAGAGAGCAATTGACAAATCTTTACGCTGATGAAAATTTGCCGGAGTCATACAAAGAACTTGCTGGTTACGGCTTTTCGAGAAAACAGGCGGATTTTATGATAAGAGAGCTTAATTCTACAATTACGAAATCAGAAACTCAGAAAACGTATGGCATGACATTAGACGAGATGATAACTAAAATTAACAATTCTATTGTTGATTAATAAGTTTATATTGCAAAACAAAGAAAAATATTATACAATAGTTTATAATAAATTTTAAATTAACATATCTATATAAATATTAGGAGCTAGAAATGTTGAAAAGTAGATTATTATTGAATTTCCGGGGGGGGGGGGTACCCGCAAAATAAGCTCCTGCAAGGTTTTACATTATCTGAAATTCTTATAACCCTTGGCATTATCGGAATTGTTGCTGCAATGACTTTCCCAGTGCTGATGTCAGGGTATCAAAAAGCAGTCTTAAAACCGCAGATAAAAAAGTTTTATTCAGAATTGTCAAATGCATATAATGCTGTAAACTATGATAACGGTGTTCCTTTTCAATGTTATCAAGTAAAACCGGGTAATTCTTCTACTGTTATATCTGGGATAAGAAAAGATGAATGTAAGGTATTCTGGAATAATGTATTGGATAAACTGAAAATCTTATATACATGCGAAGGTGCAGATTGTTTTCCTGAATACAAGACAGATGCACAGGTTGTAGCAGAAGGAGGCGGAAAAGGAAATCACGGATGTCCGGATGTTTATGGGCTTTTCTTTAATGCACGTACGAGAATGTATACACTTGCTAATGGAAGCGTTCTTTACAATATCTCTTCGATTGAATTCGCTTTTGATGTAAATGGAGTTAAAGGTCCTAACAAGTGGGGTTATGATCTTTTTTATGCAAGAAACCTTTTTTATAATGAACAAATTTTAGTTACGGATGCTGTTTGTGCAGGATTGTGGGAAAAAGGCGGAATGCGCTTAAAGGATTATCTCTTGGACAGGAAAGTTGTGGATAAAAAAGCAGACATATGGTGGTGAATATGACGCTGCAAGATTTAAATCAATACTCAACCTGCATGAAGGATTTCAAACTTCTTCCGGCTCCGTCGCCTTTTTTTGAAATTACTTCAATTTCATCTTTGTAATTCATTGATGTTGAACTTCCGCCATCAAAAGCCATTGCTCTTTCAAACCCGAGTTTTTTGCAATATTCTTGAACTTCATACAAATCCATCGGATGTTCGTCAGTAATTATTAAAATGTGTGCTTCGCCATCCTTAAGTCCAATAATTGTACGCGCGGTTTTGTGAAGAACAGAACAGGATTCTCTAACTATTTCACCGTCTTTTTTGACAACAAAAAACTCTTCTTCAAGTCTTAATTCCGGCAAAATCAGCGGCCCGCCTTGTGCTGAAGTTTTTATTGAGCAGCTAAAATCTACCGCGGTGTTGTGCGGAACAATTTCATATCTATATTTGTTATCATCATAGCATTCCAAAACTCTAAACTCTGTGCGGTTGAAGATTTTGTCCAGATTTTTCCTTAAAATGGGGTTTTTAAGAAGGCTTTCATTAAACCGGGGGTCTTCTGAAGTCATACTGTCTGTTACAATATATGAAATAGATTTTCCATTTTCCGGGTCAAAGTATCCGGCGTTGACTGTAAGCTTAGCCTTAGCTCTTTGATGAACTTCGCGGTTTGTTATCAACCCTTCGCTTGAAATAAATTTAATCTTCTTCTTTATTTTTTCGCCATGCAGGATTATGTGATAAATTCCGTCGTCATGCAAGATTTCAATGGGTTCTGCTGCTATGGAGCAGTTACCGATAATCAAAAACAAAAGCAAAAGAATAAATTTTTTCATATTTATAAATCCTTAGACTTGTAAAATCCTACAATTCCTGCAAAGAAGGCCAATGGCGGGAATAATGCCGTAATCAACGGGTGCAGAATCCCTTTTTCCGCAAGCAGGTCGAAAAACGGAAGAGTAATATAATACAAAAATATACATCCGATTGCTATAGTAAAGCCGACTAATCTTTGTTCGCGCGGCTTGCTGAAACCTAGCAGCGTTCCCATAATCGCAAGTAATACACACACAAACGGATGGAAAAATCTTTGCAAATACTTGTTTAGCATAAACCTGTATTCTTCTGTGAGGTTTTCGCTTTTAAGAAGTGCTATGTAATTTTTCAAATCATGGTTTGTAATGTCTCTGTCGCGTTTAATACTGTAAGTCATCAAAGTGTAAGCGTTTTTTGCATCCTGACCTTCCAAAACAATCATGTTGTCAAGTTTTTTGATATCTTCAAAAATTCCGTCAGAATTTATTTCGTATTTTGTAATATCATCCAAAAGCCATTTGTCTTTTAGACAGTTTCCGTGTGTTGCAACGTAGATTTCGGACAGTTGATGAACGTCATTGTACTGTTTTTTTGAAAAATCCAGAACGATTACGTTAGACATTTCATCCATTGAAAACCTTGATACAACAATGGCTTTTGTCGGATGTCCGTTTCTGTCTTTCTGCGTGTAAATATATTGTGTTGTCGGTCTGATTCCTTTGATTGCGTCAAGCTTGCTGCAAGAATAAGGGATAAGCTTATCATAAGTTACAAAACAGATTCCGGTAACTATCAAACTCAAAACAAATACCGGCGCAAGTATTCTGAAAAAAGACATTCCGACAGCTCGAAAAATCGTAAGTTCACTGTCTTTGCTAAGTTTATCAAAGGTAAAAAGTGTTCCTAAAAGCAATCCTACAGGAAAAGCTTTTCCTAAAATTTTCGGCAGCTCATACAATAGTACAAGAACAGCGGTTTTTGCGGTATAAACACCTTCCAAAGTGCGTTTAATAGTGTTGAGAAGCATTTCCGGTGCAATCCAAACAACCGTGAACAGCAAGATTGCAACAAATGTCGCAAAAAACACCTGCGAAAAGATATATCTGTCATAAATTGTAATCCGCGGAAATTTCATTATAAAGCGAAATCCTTTCCAAGATAAAATTCTTTTGCTACAGGGTCAACTGCAACATCCTGACTTCTTCCCTGAATTTTAATTTTACCGTCGAAAATTACATAAGCACGGTCTGTTATAGAAAGCGTTGCTTTTGGATTGTGGTCTGTGATAAGAACTCCCAAACCTTTATCCTGAGAAATCTTTCTTATGTTGTCTTTAATTTCACCGATTGCAATAGGGTCAATACCCGCAAAAGGTTCATCCAAAAGCATGAAATCAGGACTTGCTGCGAGAGCTCTTGCAATTTCAACACGTCTTCTTTCTCCTCCGGAAAGCGAAACAGCTGAATATTTTCTAAGTTTTAAAACCCCGAATTCTGTTAATAATTCTTCAAGTTTTCTTTTCTTTTCGTCAACAGTAAGCTTTTCATTCATTTCAAGAACAAGTTTAATATTATCTTCGACTGTTAATTTTCTGAAAATGGAGGCTTCTTGCGGAAGATAACCGATACCTGCTTTTGCGCGGATGTTCATCGGCCAGGTTGAAATGTCCTTGCCATCCAGAAGGATTTGTCCGCTGTTCGGTTTTACAAGTCCGACTACCATATAGAAGGTTGTGGTTTTTCCGGCTCCGTTAGGCCCCAAAAGACAAACTACTTCGCCCTTATTCATATTAAATGAAATATCATTTACAACGCTTCTGTCGCCATATATTTTAACTAAATTTTTTGCTGTAATCTCCATTATACTTCCCCATTTTTAATAACAATATTTTACTTGAAAGTTTTTTGCAATGCAATTTTATATTAAGCTTTGAAACGAAATGCAAGTATATTACAGAGGCTTGGGATATCTTTAAGATATGTTAATTATATAATAAGTATATGTTATTTATTTTTGCAAACCGGGTATACCATGATTATAAAACCATTTTCTTTTTCTTTATTTTCTCCTACACACTAACCTTTTACAATGAGATAAAGCCGCGAAAGCGGCTATTATTTTGTCATTTTGGATATGCTGCATGGTTTTAGTTTTTCGTGATAAAATTTCATTATGGCGGAAGGTCAAATTTATAAAATTCATTCGGATTTTTACTACATCGACAACGGTGTTGAAACTTTTGAATGCAAAGTCCGTGAGGTTTTAAAAAAACGCAAAGAAAAAATTCTTGTAGGCGATTTTGTTGAATTCAACGACGGCTACATTGAAGAAATTATTCCCCGAAAAAATTTCATAAGCCGTCCGGCCGTTGCTAATCTTGACCAAATTATAATTGTTTCAGCGCTGAAAGAACCGGATTTAAGTTTTCAGCAGTTAAACCGTTATATTGCGCTTGCAAAGTATTACAAAATCCCGCCGGTCTTATGTTTTAATAAAAACGATTTGAAGTTTGATAAAATTCTTAAAACCAGAATTCATGATATCTATGAACCTTTGGGATATAAAATAGTTTACACATCTGCCACAGAACACAGCGGAATAAAAGCGTTTGAAAAGCTTTTGCAGGCTAAAACCAGTGTGCTTTGCGGAAATTCAGGCGTCGGTAAGTCAAGTCTTATTAACGCAATCAATCCAAACCTTAATCTGCGTACAAAAGAGGTAAGCGAGAAAACACAACGCGGCACACATACAACGCGCCATTGCGAAATAATCAAAATAAATGAAACTTCAAGAATTGTCGATACTCCGGGATTTAGTAATATTAAATTTGATTTTATACTACCGGCCGATGTCGACTTGCTTTTTGATGAAATCGCTCAATTTCGTGACGGCTGTAAATACGCGGATTGTCTGCATTTCCATGAAGACGGCTGCAATGTTCTTGCTCATCTTTCGCAAATTGACGAAACGCGGTATGACAGTTATCTTGCGTTCGTTGAGGAGGCCAAAGAATTTAAGGAACGCATAAAATACGAAGGCCGCAAAACAGAAAATTCAAAGAAAATCATAAACAACCGAACTATTGCAAAAATCAGCGGCAAAAAGCGCGAAAGCGCACGAAATACATTAAAACAAAAAATTATCAGGGAAATTGAAAATGAAGATGAATGAATTAATTGAACTTATCGAAAAAAAACTTGATGAATATATGGAAATAACTTATCCGCATAAGATATTTAAATCTATGAAATATACGGTTCTATTGCCAGGAAAAAGGCTAAGACCGGTAATGTGCATTGAGAGCGCGCGGCTTTTTGGTGCAGGAGTAGAAGAGGCAATGCCAACAGCCTGTGCAATTGAAATGCTCCATTCACAAACTTTAATTCATGATGACCTTCCTTGTATGGATAATGACGATTATAGACGCGGAAAACTTACTAATCATAAGGTTTTTGGAGAAGCAATGGCGGTTTTGGCAGGAGATGCTTTGTTAACTTTTGCACCGCAAACGATTTTGAAAAATTCAAAAAATCTTGGCTCTGAAAAGCTGATACAAATTATGGAAGAATATTTTCAGGCCGCAGGCGCGTACGGTGTGATTGCCGGTCAGGTTATGGATATTGAAAGCGAAATGCTGAACGAGCCTTCGACATACGGCGAAATTGTTACTGAAAGCAGTGAAACTAATGACGAAGATTTCGAATTCAAATCAGAATTGCTGAAATATATCCAAATTCATAAAACCTCTGACCTGTTTAAGCTTGCGCTCAGAACCGGTGCAATAATCGGCGGCGCTGATGCAAAATCTCTTGCAGCACTTACTGCATTTGGTGAAAAGCTAGGAATTGCATTTCAAATTGCGGATGACATTTTGGACGAAACCTCGACGTTTGAAGAGATGGGAAAAACTCTTGGCAAGGACAAAGCTTCCGGAAAGTTAACATACGTGTCGCTTTACGGGCTTGAAAGGTCAAAAGCCGATTTGGCAAATCTCATTGATGAATGTTTTGGTATTTTAGAGGATAATAATTTTAAGTCGGAAATTTTCAGTGAAATTTTAAACAAGATTAGACATTGCTAAAATAAAAACAAACCCGATTGTTGTCAGCTGGTTTATCACTTAAAATCCTTTACGAATTCCGCAATATCGCATGCATCAATTGTTCCGACTATGATTTCAAAATCCAGATTTGCCGCGTTAATTTCGGATTGAATTTCTTTTTGCATGTGCGCCAAAAGCCCCGGAATAATTATTTTGCGGTTTTTGACTTTTGATGCCAAATCGTATTTTATTAAAGTTTGAACGACCATTTTTGCGGTGAATTTTTCTGCCGACCATGCAGTCAAAACGCTCATTCCGTCTGCTGGTGTGACAATTAAATATGACGGACGCTTGAGGTTTTCAAGTTCATTCGCCACCGCAAAAAACGTCAGCGCAAAATTCGTGGTCATAAAAATCAGAGAATTTTCGTCAACTTCGTTAAATTCGTAAATTTTCGGCTCTACTTTTAATGGCTTTTGCGGGTCGGTGAAAATGTTTTCGCGTAATGTTATGAGTGTTGTGAAAAGTGCTTCGTCAAAATTTTCAAATATCAGTGCATTCGCATATTTGCAAATGTAAAATGAAGCACGCGCACAAAGTTCGTTAAAATTTACATCAGAAGTGCCGGTGCCTTGTGCGAAATGGACACAAACAGGATTGGAAAAATTTTCATCCTTTTCCTTAATTGCTTTTTCTCGGATAAATTTCAATTTCTGTGCAGTTTTTGAAAATATTTCATCAGAAATTATTTTTATCGGAAGGTTTTCAAATTCTTCTAGCGAAATTGTGTTTTGATAAGTTTTTCCGCCGGAATTTTTCAAAATAATCAAATCAACTTTTCGCGGATTGTTTAAAATACTTATTTCAAAATCTTTGACGCGTTTAAGTTTTTCTCCGAAATCTACCGCATTACAGTCCAGCAAAACACAAAGTGCAGTCGGATTTAAAAAAGTTTTTTCATGTCTGAAAAGAACATTTTCCCCGCCGATTTTCACCCCTTGGATGTCGATTGTTTTTTGGGCCGCTTTTCTGGATTTTTCAAAAATATCTTTTAATTCTGATGGGATTTGAGGGCATGCTTCAATTGGCGCGTTTCCTTTTGCAAGTTTGAGTGCAAAAGCCATGCAAGTCGGGCAGCCGCATTTTTTACAGTTTGAATTTTCGGCTTTTTTAGCCGCCGGGAGATATTTAAAAATCTGCATTCCTGAAAGTTCCATTAATCCAGTCCTTTCATCGTTTTAAGTGTCTGCGGCAAATTTATTACAATCAAATTTGCCCCCGCCGCGCGAATTGCACTTGCCGCTGCTGTTTCAAACATTAACCTTCGTTTTTCAAGCGTACCGTATGGCGGCGGAAAGCTATCTGATTTTGCTTCTTTTGTTTTTAATGCTTCTTCGCAGGCAAAAGAAATTATCGGCATGTTCAAATATTTGTCGTTGGCGCCTTCAATTTTGATTTTTTCGATAATGCTGTAACCGTATTCAAAACCGTAACCAAGCCCGCCAATGTCAGTATCAATAAGGATTTTGTCAAGCGGCTGACCCAAATCCGATGATAAAATGTTTATTTCTTTTGCAAGATTTATGTCAATCGGCGAGCGCAAAACCACAAAATGCTTTCGTGCTGTGTGTGGAATGATTTCTTTGTAAGTATTTTCGTTTGCCGCGGCGATTATGCATGTTTGTGCCGCGTTATCTGCAAGCGCAGGCAAAAGAAGTTTATCAAGTTCATCATCGCCGCACCCCCGTAGCATTAACGGAATATTAACCTCGTACTGAATTTCTTTAAGAAGGCTGACTGATTTTTCAATGTCTTTTACTGTTTCGATGTTAAATTTTAGCCCTAAAATATCAGGAGAAAGTTTTTGAGCGGTTTTGATTAGTTCGGCGCGTGAGAGCGATGTTTGTGAGGCGCCCGCGCGTGAAAGATTTTCATAATCGCGGCAATTTTGGGCGCGGGCGCCTTCTTCTGCCGCCGCGTAATTTACCCCTCCTCGAAATCGAAGGTTTCGCTCTTCCCTGAAGGGGAGGATATTAGTTTCAATAAAAGGAAATCCGTTTTCAGGATTGAAAATCGGAAGTTCCAAAATATATAAAGATTTTTCCGGAAACCCTCCGCGGCATTGCGCAATGAGGGTTTCCAAATCTGAATTTTTAGCAGGAAGGTCTTTCACGTTTTACTTTTTCCATCAATTCGTTAAAATCTTTTTCATCAAGAGTTTCGCGTTCAAGCAGATTTTTTGAAATGTATTCAAGCATATCGCGGTTTTCTGTCAGAAGCTTGCGGGCAATTTCGTAGCGTTCATCAACGATTTTCTTAACTTCTTTGTCGATTTCGGCAGCAATTTCATCCGAATAATCTCTTTTCATGCCGAAGTCGCGTCCAAGGAAGATATTTTGTTCGTTTTTGCCGTAAGCCATATTGCCCATTTTTTCGCTCATGCCGTAAGCCGTTACCATGTTGCGTGCCATTGCAGAAACTTTTTCCAAATCATTGCTGGCGCCGGTTGTGATTGAATCTTTTCCAAAGACGATTTCTTCAGCAACGCGCCCGCCGAGCGTCATTGTAATTGTGTCAAGAATTTGTGACTTTTTCATTGTCAAATGGTCTTTTTCCGGAAGAACCATTGTAATTCCGAGTGCCATTCCGCGCGGAATAATTGAAACTTTATGCAGCGGGTCGCAGTTTTTAAGCAGTTTTGCCAAAAGAGCATGTCCGACTTCGTGATAAGCTGTGTTTTCTTTTTCTTCGTCAGTAATCATGCGGCTTTTCTTTTCCGGTCCTGCCATAACCTTGTCGATTGCTTCTTCAAGATTGTCCATTGTGATTAATTTTTGGTCATGGCGTGCTGCAAGAAGTGCGGCTTCATTAAGAAGGTTTTGCAAATCTGCGCCTGAAAATCCGGGTGTTCTTTTAGCAAGAACTTTAAGTTCAACATCTTTGTCAAGCGGTTTGTTTTTAGCGTGAACTGTTAAAATCTGTTCGCGGCCGAGAATATCCGGTTTGTTGATAACGATTTGTCTGTCAAAACGGCCGGGGCGAAGAAGTGCATTGTCCAAAATGTCAGGGCGGTTTGTTGCCGCGATTACAATGATGTTTGTGTTTTCATCAAATCCGTCCATTTCAACAAGAAGCTGGTTTAAGGTTTGTTCCCTCTCGTCGTGGCCGCCGCCCATTCCGGCTCCGCGCTGACGTCCGACCGCATCAATTTCATCAATGAAAATTATGCAGGGCTGATGCTTTTTCGCCTGGTCAAAGAGGTCTCTTACGCGGCTTGCACCAACGCCGACAAACATTTCAACAAAGTCAGAGCCGCTGATTGAGAAAAACGGAACGCCGGCTTCTCCTGCAACTGCTTTTGCCATCAATGTTTTACCGGTACCGGGGGCGCCTATTAAAAGTACGCCTTTTGGAATTTTTGCACCGAGTTTTATGTATTTGTCGCCGTTTTTCAAAAAGTCAACGATTTCTTCAAGTTCTTTTTTCTCTTCATCAATACCGGCAACATCTTTGAAGGTTGTTTTTACTTTGCTGTCAAGCATTAGTTTTGCTTTGCTTTTGCCGAAAGACATTGCCTGAGAACCGCCTGCTTGAATACTTTTCGCGGTTACAATCAGAAGGATTATGAATAAAAGCGGGATGAATAATGAACCTATAAGCCCCATAATCTGTGAAGATTCGCTTGGCTTTTTGACGGCAATTTCCGCGTCAGAAGCTTCAAGCTTTTTCATAATGTCAGGGTCGTAGGGCGTCAAAACTTTAAACTGTTTGGTAGGTTGTTTTTGAACTTCAATCGGCATGAACGGGTTGTTTTGTCCAGGCTGTTTTTGAGGTTTTTCAGCCTGAGGCTGGTCTTTTGGAACAGCTATCAAGTAATCATCGGCTTTTTCGATTTTGCTGAATTCGTTGTTATTCAGTTTCTCCAAAAAGTTTGAGTATGAAAGTTCTGTAGTTTCCGTTGTCGGCCCGCCAAGAAATACCGATGCCGTGAAAATTACTACAACTATTGCAAGTATTATGTATCCTGCAGATTGGCTTTTATTCATTAAATTCTCCCTCTAAATTTTACACACATTTTTAAGCAAATTTATTATACACCAAAAATGTATAATAGTATATTGTCTGCAATATTGTAAAGATAGGTTTATAAAAAAGTTTATTAAAAGGCAATTTTTTAGTTGTTTATGTTTTATTATAAATAAGTGTGTAAAGTGAATTGTTTTTATGGCAGTTAGTAATAACAAAAATATCTTCAATAACGAAACTTTTCTTTCGGC
>QAMI01000043.1 GCA_003150395.1 Candidatus Gastranaerophilales bacterium
GCTCTGAAAGCCAGCAATACTTTTTTAATTATCTGATTTTTTTCTTCCTCTGTTTTTGCATTAATCTTTGAAATCCAATTTTTAGGTAAATTACCTGCAATTCCGTCGGAGGCTTTGTCGTTTTCAAAGACTGCAGCAATTTCTTTTTGTGTGGAAACAAAAGTTTTTCTGAAAACATCCGTTGCGCCTGTGAATGTTATTTTATCAGCAAAACAAGGAACAGACTTATAATCTGTTCCAAAAGATTGTTTCATTGTTAAGTTTGTAGTCCCAAGATTTATCACAATCAAATAAAACCATTCAAACCTGAAATTTGCCACTTTAATAGTGTAAATTTTACAATTATTAATATTTATTTAACACGCGAGAAAACTTCAACGTCCACATCATCAAAAGTGTTTGTGTTGAAATAAGCACAAGATGCAACCATCGCCGCATTGTCGGTACAATATTTCATAGGCGGTGCAAAAACACTGTATCCGTCTTTTTCAAAGTCAAAAATCTTTTTGCGGATTTCTGAATTTGCGGCAACTCCGCCCGCAATGACAACCTGTTTATAACCACGTTCTTCAACTGCTTTTTTAAGCTTTCTGGATAAAGTTTTTGAAACTCTTTCCTGAAAACTTGCACAAACATCTTTTACGATATTTTCCGGCAGCTCATCAGAGTTATTTTCAGCTTTTAAGGTTTTCACAAGCCTTAAAACTGCGGTTTTTAATCCGCTGAAACTGAAATTATAACCGTCGACTTTGCCTTCTGGAAGCTGGTAAGCCTTTGGATTACCTTCTTGCGCCAGTTTATCCAATCTAGGGCCTCCCGGATATGGAAGTCCGATTAATCTGGCAACTTTGTCGTAAGCTTCTCCAACTGCATCGTCGATTGTTTCTCCAAGAATTGCCTGCTTTGAATAGGATTCGACATCAATAATTTGAGTATGTCCGCCGCTCACTAAAAGCGCCATAAACGGAGGTTTTAAATCTGTATCAAGATAATTTCCGCACAGATGAGCGTTTAAATGATTTACCCCGATAAAAGGCTTGTCGTATACAAGCGCCAATGTTTTTGCGGCATTAAGCCCGACAAGAAGACATCCTACAAGCCCTGGCCCTACAGTTCCGGCAAATGCTGTAATATCTTTTGGTTCAATTCCTGCGTTTTCTTTTGCCTGTCGGAAAGCTTCTTCAATTACAATATTTATGCTTTCCATATGTTCTCTTGCCGCAATCTCCGGGATAACTCCGCCGTATTGCGCGTGGGTTTTAATTTGTGAGGCAACCACATTTGCAATAACTTCGCGTCCGTTTTTTACAATTGCGCAAGCGGTTTCATCACAGCTTGATTCAATTGCCATTATATAGTTGTCATATCCGCTTTCAGGGCCAATTTCTATTTTTTCTTGCGAAAATAATGTCTTTTTTATGTTTTTCATTGTAAATTTATTATATCACAAAAATCTTTAAAGCAAAACAGATGCAAGGGATAAGTGCTTGCATTTCTTGCAAGTCTTTGTTAATATACCCGAGTGCATTATTCGTTTAAAGCCGATAAAATGTGTGTATCAAAAGTTAGAAGAAATTTTATGAAAGGCGCTTCTACAAATATTGTAAGCTATATTTAAAAATGCAGTTCTTAGATAAAACAAAAATAAAAATAGTTTCAGGCAAAGGCGGCAACGGTATGGTTGCATGGCGCCGTGAAAAATATGTTGATAAAGGCGGCCCAGCCGGCGGAGACGGCGGAAAAGGCGGCGATATTTATTTGATTGCCGATGAAAATATGTCGACATTGATGGATTTTAAATACAAATCGGTTTTTAAAGCCGAAAGCGGTGAGAATGGCGGAATTAAAAACTGTCACGGACATTGGGCGAAGGATTTAGTAATAAAAGTTCCGGTTGGAACAGTCGTGATTGATGTTAAATCAGGTAACGTGATTGCTGATTTAAAGGAAAACGAACAAAAAGTTCTTGCCGCAAAAGGCGGGCGCGGCGGACGCGGCAATGCACGATTTGCTACCGCCCAAAAACGTGCGCCTCAATTTTGCGAACCGGGTGAGCCGGGAATTGAACGAGAATTAATTCTTGAGTTGAAATTAATTGCTGATGTAGGGCTTCTGGGAATGCCGAATGCCGGAAAATCTACATTAATCAGCAGGATAAGCTCTGCAAAACCAAAAATTGCAGATTATCCTTTTACGACGCTTGTTCCAAACTTGGGTGTTGTTAAAGGGCTTAACGGCGACGGTTTTGTGGTTGCGGATATTCCGGGGCTTATTGAAGGAGCATCTGAGGGCGTCGGCTTGGGACATGATTTCTTACGCCACGTTGAAAGATGCAGATTTCTTGTTCACCTTGTGGATTTGACGGAAGAAAACCCGTTTGATAATTACAAGATTATTAATAATGAACTTGAAAAGCATTCGGAGCGTTTGGCTTCGCTTTATCAGATTATTGCGCTTAACAAAATAGACGCGGTTGATGATGATAAGAAAAAAGAAATGCTTGACCTTTTTAAAACTGAGTCTGATGATGTTTTCATGATTTCAGCAGTTACAGGCGAAGGCATACCGGAACTTGTAAACTTCATGTCTGAAATGGTTGATAAAATAGAAAAACCGATTTCAGATATTGTTGTTGAAGAGGATTTAGGCGCATTTGACAACGATGACAGCGAATATGAAATTTCTAAAGCTGCAAAAGACACTTTTGTAATCGTTGGCGGCAAAATAGGACGACTTGCAAAAGTTACTGATGAAAGAAATACTGAGCAGGTAATAAGATTTCAGAATATTTTGACCGGAATGGGAGTTTTTGACAAACTCAAATCAATGGGAGTCAAAGACGGAGACACGATTATTGTCGGTCATTTGGAATTTGCGTATTATGCCGACGAGTTTTACGGGTAGCGTTGGGGCGCAGAACGTCAATAAGTAAATAGGTGAATAAGCGAATAAGTTCATTTCATAATGCTGTAATCGTCGGATTTTACGAATATTTATTCTGTAAAGAACTTTTCACGTTTTACTTTTCACTTCTCCAAAACAAAATTTTAAATTCTGTCATTCTAAATATTAAGAAATGTAAAAATGAATTCAAATATGGCTGAAATCCTGTTATACTCTGCTGTATGGTATGGTATGGTATGGTTGGGTGGGGTCGTGTAAATTTTGGGGAATAAATACCGTTAGTAGATATATAAGTGGTTTCGAAAACACGAGTGAAGTACAAAATTAACGAGAAAAGGAGCAACTTATGGTTGACGGAATTAACAATGCACACGGTATTACGCCTCAATCAGGCAAAACAGTCAAAAAACAGGAAAAGACTGCACAAAAAGACAGTGCCTCAATCTTTAATAATAATGGCAAAGAAAAAATTGATTATAATCGTCTAGGTCAGGACGCTCTCAATGGCGGATTTAATGTTCCCCTTCAAGTTACTGGCTGGGTATCTGTGGAAGATACGATAAGAGAACAAGGACCTTTGGAATATTCAGGTGATAATGCTTTCTCACCTACTCTTGAAGGAAGCATTGGCAACAAGAACCCAATAAAATTAGATTATAATCGTATGGGTCAGGCAGCTTTAGAGGGCGGTCTAAAAGGAGCTTTAGATGAATAATTAAATAATGCGCGGAGATTTATATCTCCGCGCATTGAATTTAAGCATGTGATAATCAAACAAGTCCTTCTTTTAATGCTTTTACAGCCGCCTGTGTTCGGTCATCTACCACAAGCTTTTGGATAATATTACAAACATGTGCTTTTGCAGTATGTTCGCTTATTGTTAATTCTTGCGCTATTTCATTGTTCGATTTGCCATCTACCACAAGTTTTAATACTTCATACTCGCGCTGGGTAAGATTTGCGTGCTGTTCTTTAAACATTGCCCTTGACATCTGCCGCGGCGGGACAACACCGCAATTTTTTTCGCGTAAAATCGGTACTGCCTGCGGGTCAAGCCACATCGCACCATCCTTGACGGTTCTTATAATCATTTTTAAAATTTCCGTGTTAATATCCTTCATTACATACGCGCACGCCCCTGCGTGAAGTGCATCTATAACTTCATTTTCGGAAAGATGAGAGGTCAAAATTATTACTCTTGCTTTTGAGTCGGTTTCAAGAATTTTTTTAGTAGCCTCGATTCCGCTCATATCAGGCAGCCCTATATCCATCAAGGTTATGTCAGGATGTACTGCTTTATATTTTTCTATTGCTTCGCGGCCGCTTTGAGCTTCTGCAATTATTTCAAGTTCAGGATGTTCTTCAAAAAGTGATTTTAAACCTACCCGCATAAGTTTTTGGTCTTCTACTAACAGGATTCGTATTGCCGAATTTGTCATATTTCCTCCAATTCTGCTGAATATTACTATGCATTTTTATTTAAAAGCTTTTGGATGTCATTTAAATCAGCCGTAAGTAAAAATGCCGTATTTATATTGCGCGGAGTTTCTTTTTAAATAAAATTTGATGTAAAATTAGCGTTTAGATATGAATTCTTAATAAAAAATTTATGTTGTGAGGTAGAAAAATAAAATCATTTAGGTTAAAATATTGAAGATAGAAAAAAGGGATATAATCATGAAATACTCAAAATATTCGGCAGTAATAATAGGAAGCGGTATCTCAGGCTTATACGCAGCTTTGAAGCTTGAACAGCAGACAAAGTTTGCAGACGGAATTCTTCTAATAACCAAATCGCAGCTTGGCGAAAGTAATTCACGATACGCTCAAGGCGGTATGGTCGGGGTTTTGAAGGAAAATAAATCCGATTCAACAGCTTCCCATATAAGCGATACTGTTAAAGCCGGAGCTGGTTTGAGCGAACTTAATACCGTAAGATTTATTTCAGAAAATTCCGATAAAGTTATAAAAGATTTGCTGAATTTTGGCGTTGAATTCGACAGAGATGAAAATAATAATTTAACCTTCACGCTTGAAGCCGCGCATAGTGTAAGAAGAGTTCTTCACTCTGGCGGCGATGCAACCGGAAGACGAATTGAAGAAGCACTTGTTAAGAAAATCTCTTCAAACCAAAATATTGATATCTATGAAGAAACTCTTGCTGTTGAACTTTTGGTGGATGAAACAAATGAGTGTAAGGGTGTTATTGTATTTAATAATCTTACAGGTGAATATGAAGTTATTTATTCTTCCGCCGTAATTCTCGCAACAGGCGGAATCGGCCAGCTTTACAAATACACCACAAACCCTTCAGGTGCAACAGGGGATGGTATGGCGCTTGCTTTTAATGCCGGAGCTGTTATGCAGGATATGGAGTTTGTGCAGTTTCACCCGACCGCATTAGCAATCGACGGGGAAGAAAACAGGTTTCTAATCTCTGAGGCTGTCCGCGGCGAAGGCGCAAAGCTCGTTGATGCTGATGGCAAAGAATTTATGCAGAAATATCATGAAAAACGTGAACTTGCACCGCGTGATATTGTGACACGCGCAAATTATTGCGAAATGCAAAAAAATCATTCAGAAAATGTTTATCTTAATGCAACCTGCATAAATAAAGAAAAACTAGCCAAAAGATTTCCGACAATTTCAAAAAAATGTCTTGAGCATGGAATTGATATCGCAAAAGATTTTATTCCGGTTGCACCTGCGGCTCACTATATGATGGGCGGGATAAAAACTAATATTGAAGGGGAAACCTCTGTCAGAGGGCTTTATGCAATAGGTGAAACCGCTTCAACCGGACTTCATGGCGGCAACAGGCTTGCGAGCAACTCTCTCCTTGAATGCGTTGTGTGTGCTTATGAAGCAGCAAATTATCTTAAAACACTTGAGCTTCAGCCGCCTAAACAAATCAGCGGAACTATAAAAGATATTATTGAAAAATATTCCGATGAGATTTATCTTGAAGAAATTGACGTTTCTCAAATGCGCAAAAACCTTCAAAATATAATGTGGGATGGTGCAGGCATTTACCGAAGCAAAGAAACTCTCAAAAATGCTTTTGAAAAGATTGAACAGTTAAAACTGGATTTCCATAGAACTGACAAATGCCTTTCTAAAGCAGAGTATGAATTTAAAAATATGCTGACCGTCGCAGAAATGGTTATAACTTCGGCATTAAAGCGTAAAGAATCTCGCGGGGCACATTTTAGAACTGACTTCACGCAGACAAATGATATGAGTTTTCATAGCTGTTTGACAAGGACTTCATTGGAGGATTCAAAAGCTTTCCTTAAAAAGCAGGATTCTGAAATAGAAAGATACCGCCAGATTAGATAGCTGGAATAATTTATTACACAAGGAGATTAAGATGTTAAACAAATTTATAATGGAAGAGCATGTAAAATCAGCACTGATTGAGGATATTGGCTATGGAGATATCACAACAGAAAATTTAGCTGAAGAAAACGATAAACTCAAAGGTTTTTTAAACACAAGAACTGACGGTGTTCTTTGCGGCGTTGAGGTTTTTAAAACAGTTTATAAATTACTTTCTGATGATGTAAAAATTGAATTTCATTTTAAAGAAGGTGACAAAATAAAAAAAGGCGACAAAATAGCAACTTTGTCAGGTCCGGCAAAAGAACTTTTGATGGGCGAAAGACTTTCTCTGAATTACATTCAGCGTATGAGCGGAATTGCAACAGAAACCTGCAAATACCAGGAGGCAATCGGTGATTATCCCGCCAAAATCGTTGATACAAGAAAAACTACTCCAAATTTCAGAATGTTTGAAAAACATGCAGTGAAAACAGGCGGCGGTGCTCTTCATAGATTTAATCTTTCTGATTGCGCTATGATTAAAGACAACCATATAAGGCTTGCCGGCTCAATTACGAAAGCGGTTGAAAAATTGCGCAAAAATCTTTCTCATGCTCATAAGATAGAGGTCGAATGCGATACTCTGGAACAAGTTTCAGAAGCAATTCAGTGCAAAGCTGATATCATCATGCTTGATAACATGAGTATTGAAGATATGAGAAAAGCTGTAAAAATGATTAATCATCAGGCGATTGTCGAAGCAAGCGGAAATGTAAATCTTTCAACAGTGCGTGAAATTGCCTCAACGGGGGTTGATATAATATCGTCAAGCGCAATTGTTGCAAAAGCTCAAACTTTGGATATAGCCTTAGATATTTAAAAGATATAAAGTGTATAGTAAACACTAATTGTTAAGCGCGTTGGAATTAAAAACCAGCGTGTTTTCTTTATTAAGGGTATTTTTATTAAAAAAATCAAACTGAATTGTAAACTTTTTTAAATAACGTGGCAAAAAAATTTTTCCTTTGATTTAAAATAAATGTACAGACTTTAGTAAACAATTTGGTGGAACATGAAAATTAATTTACTCAACTACAATAACCCGTATTCATCGGGTTCAACGTCGGTTCACAAAGACCCGCAAGCTTTCAAAGAGCGATTTGGTGCGGGATTGTGTGACAAAAAAGACAGTACAAGAGGATATAATGTGAATTTTAGCGGTGGCCAAAAAGAGAGTGTGGCTGCCGCTAAAACTTTAGGTGAAAAAATCCTCTCAAGTAAAACTTTTGGCTCAATTCTTGAATACGCTGAGGCGCATCCGATTTCGTGCCAGGCATTATTTGCTTTAGTGCTGGCAGGAATTTTTAGACCGTTAACTATACTTGCACTCTCCGGAGATAGCGAAAAAGAAAAGAAAGACAGCAGAAATGCTGCAGCTCACGCTGTTGCTTCAGGTGTAATCGGATTTGTTTCATCGACAATTATAATGAGTCCTTTTGATGCTGCAATGAAAAGGGTTAAAAGCGATCCTGCAAAATACCTCGGAAAAGCCGGTAAAAAAGCAGAAAGCTACCTTGGAGACTTAAAAGCAAAAGGCCTTACTAAAACACAAAAGTTCAAGAATGTTGAAACTTTAATGAAAATGGGTCCTGATATTGTAATAGGTATTCCAAGATCAATTATAACAATTGCTCTAATCCCTCCAATTCTGAAATATGTCTTTGGAATAGATCCTAAATCAAAACAGAAAAAAGCTGATGAAACAAAACCTGAGCAAAAACCTGAAAATATCAATACTATGCAATATGCCGGAGCTTCAATAAAAAGTGCGGCCTTCGGTGATTTTAACGGAGGTGCAAAGTAATGCAGGTAACATTTAATACACAGAGATACAATCAAAATTACAATAATTTACCGAATAATTCACAGCTTCAATGTTGCAAGCCTAAGCCGCAAGCTTTCACCGGCAGTCAGGAAGAACTTGTTTCCGCATTGACTTCAAAATCAAAATTCTTTGAACCTTTGGAAAAAATTTGGAACAATTCAGTTGAGTGGCTGGCAGAAAACTTTGTAGCAAAAACAATGAACACAGAGTTCGTAGCAAAATTTGCTGAAAAGTTTAAAGATAGTAAAATTATTACTAACCACATGACAACAATAGGTGCCGCTACTGGAACAGGTATGTATATGTATCGTACAATGAAACTTCCTGAGGATCAAATGGAAAGTGACAGAAAGAAAATTCTTACACTAAACCATGCACTTACTTTCGGTTTTTCAACCGCTGGTGCTTATCTTGTTGATGGCGGGTTGGCCGGAATATGGAAAAAAGTAACAAATAAATATGCTGAACTTTATACAAAAGATAAAAACTTGCTTTCTAAAATAGAAGATATTAATAAAGGTTTGGTCAAAGAAGGCAAAAACAAAATCGATTTAATCGATTACGCGTATGATCACCTCGGCGATAAGAAATTTGCAAACCGCTTAATCGGTATGGATATTGCGAAGAAACTCTTAATTTTCGCAATGATATACAGATATGTAGTACCGGTTGCAGTAACGCCGATAGCAAATAAACTTGGTGACAAATTTCTTGCTCATAAAAAAGAACAGGAAGAAAAATTTGAAAAATCATAAAACAAAACGGCGGATTGATATTAATCCGCCGTTTTTTACAATGAATTTTAAATAGACAGATGGCTAATAGTATTTTTCGATTTGTTGTGCTATTATCTCAGAAATTATAATTATTATTAATGACGAATTAAGGGTGTAATGGCATTATTCAGATTTGAAAAAATATATGGAAGGGTATTTATAAAGTTTTTTGGAATAAATATTTCTTTTGTTATGCCGCCTAAAATTTGTAATTATTATATAAGCCTTGGTCAAAATTGTTTTGTAAGAACAATTTTAACCAGATACGGAATAAAAGCCAAGCGTAAACAAGGTGAATTAAGCTGCCCCTTTGATTTGCTGCTTCTTCCTTTGGATAAAATTGCATTTCTTCTTCAAAATGATTTTGAAGGCTTAACATCTGATTTGCGGCATGATTTGAAAACTGACTACTGGTATAATGACAGTTTGAAAGCAGCTTTTCTTCATGACGAAAATCTTTCAAAAGACGAGGTAAAAGCTCGCTACCAGAAACGTGTGGAGAACTTTATTAATATTTCTGAGACTTCAAAGGAACTTAAATATATATTAATTTGTAAAACTTGTGATTGTTCACCAGAAATTCTTAACAATATTAATCAAAGTTTAAAAAATTATAGACGCAATAAACCTTACACATTTATTGTTGCAGGCTTGTCAGAAAAAAATGAAAAGGATTTTGAATTTATTCCGGAACTAAATCAAGAGATTGTGTTCAAACAATATAAAATTCCAATACCGCTAAAAGACTTTTTAGAAAATTGGTATATAAAAAGAAATATGCACAATGATGACTGGGTAAAAGATTTGCATAAAAATTTCATTTCAGATATCTTAAGTGCTTAGTATTTGAAAAATTTACGAAAAGCTTGAAAAAAAAACATATTTGTTGTATTTTTCTGTCATAGAACAGCGGGGAAATCAAGGGGTTGATATGGCTGAAGACAACAGATTAAATTTAGAAGCAATTGCTGAAAAATCTAATTTGTTTGACGATTCAAATATACCGGCTTTGTTGTCGAGAATTTCAGATTTGGAAAACGATTTCAGCAGCGAAGAACTTGTCAAAATTTATAATTATCTTCTGGTGAACTCCTCAAACTCAGAGGTTTTAATGTTCGTAATCAAACTGGCTGACAGGTTTAGAAACTATTCTACGCTTTCAATATTAGTTGATCTTCTTCTTTTAAAAAATACAGAAAATCTTGTTTCTGCTGAAAAAGAAAATTATATAAATCTCAGAGTAATGTGCGCAAAAGCCATTGCAAATTATCGGGATGCTTCAGCTGTAACCCCTTTGCTTTATTGTTTGAATAATAAGGACGAAAACTATAAAATACGTTTTGCATGCGCGGATGCGCTCGGCCGAATTGGTGATAAATATGCGGTTGCGCCTTTGATTGATGTGGTAAAAGACGAGGAGGAAAAATCTGTTTATTTGAGAGAATCCGCAGCCTCTGCTCTTGGTATGCTTGGTGATATGCGCGCGATTGATCCTCTTGTAAGTATTCTTGAAACCAAACAGGGTATAATTGATAAGTTTACCTTTTTGAAAGAACGGGTTATAGAAGCTCTCGGAAAACTTCGTTTGAGTGATAACGAAAGAGTTTTTAATGCATTAAAAAGAACTCTTTTGGATGACTCTCCACAAATTCGTATAAATGCAATCGAAGCAATTATGGAAAGTGACCATCCGGAAAGTTTCGAAACAATAAAAGAATGTCTTTTGGATGATGATGACGAAGTTAAAAAAAATGCACTTGTGGCACTTTACAATCTCCATGGCCGTGTAATTCTTGACGAAGTTATCAGAGAACCTCTTTACAGCGATGTATTAAAGGTCGAGGCCGTTTCAATGATTGATGAGTACGAAACCGACGAGGATGAAGATTTCGCAAGGAAATTTAGAGAGGAACTTGATGGTTAAATCAATTATTTTAATGTCAGGCGGTCTGGATTCTGTTGTAAGCCTTGGACTTACTAGAAATAAATACAATGTTGAGCTTGCACTGACTTTTGATTACGGTCAAAAAGCTGCCAAAACAGAAATTGAAGCATCAAAAAATATTTGTGAATTTTATAAAGTTTCCCATAAAGTAATAAAACTGGATTTCCTAAAAGAAATTACACACACCTCGCTTGTTGCAGATTGCGAGGTTCCAACAGGTGAAGGTCTTATTGATGAAGTCCAAAGTGCGCAAAATGTTTGGGTGCCAAACCGAAACGGTCTGTTTTTAAATATTGCCGCAAGCTTCGCAGATGGTGAAAACTATGATTATATCATTATCGGAGCTAATCTTGAAGAAGGTAAAACCTTTCCGGATAATACAAAAGAGTTTATCGAAAGAGTAAATCAGGAGTTTGAATATTCTACCGGTAAACAACCCAAAGTCCTTGCCCCCTTGATAAATTCCAGCAAGAATGATATAGTAAAACAAGCAATTGAGAATTCTGTTCCGCTTGAATATATAAGGAGCTGTTATGTTGGCGGCAAAAAACATTGCGGAAAGTGCGAATCATGTACAAGGCTTAAAAACGCTTTGTTGTATAATAAAGATACGCATTACATAAAAGAACTATTTGAATAAAATACCGAGAAAATTATGCATTACATATTATCAAAAAACGAAATTAAATACGAGGGCTATCAACTATCTCCGCATTGGATTTACAAGAATTTTAAAATAATGGGGGATTCAATTGTAGGCTTTACAGGTGAATGTGAAGTTAAGCTTACTGAAATGGTTGATATAGAAGATGTGATTAATAATGAGCCGATTTACAGTAAAAATATGTTGAGCTTTATTACCGAGCAGTTTAATATAGGATTGGTTGAAGGTGTTTTCAGGCAGCGACTTCTCATTTGTACAATAAAAGAAGCTCTTGAACGCCGCGGTGTAAAAGTTGTAAGAAACGGAGATGATTTGTTTGTAAATGATAAAAAACTTACGGTTTCAATAGCTACCAAATCTCTGACTTCAATTCTTATTCATACAGGCATAAATATTAATTCAGAGGGCGCGCCGGTCAAGGCATGCGGCCTTCAAAACGATTTGGGCATAACTGATATAAAAGATTTTGCTATAGAAATTATGAAAAATTATTCAGAAGAACTTGCAGACATAACGCTTGCAAGTACTAAAGTAAGAGGAGTGTAATAATGGACGAACCAAAGCAGATTGTGAATCCTGAACACATAAGTTACCGAGAATATAAAAAACGTCTTTCTAAAAACCCGCATCAAAATTTTGTATTATTTATTTCGGCATTTTTCATACTTCTGCTTGCATTTTTGGGTCTGGCGAAAATAATGTCGCCTGACGTTGATATTGCAATAGGAGATGAACCTGAAGTAACCTATGAACAAGAAGGTATTGTTCGCGGAAACGTTGATGACAGATTAAAACGTCTTCAAGATGAAGACAACGGCATTGGAGCCTCAGTAGAATCAACTTTGCAGCCGGAACTTGACGAAAAGGTTGTAATCCCTGAGAAAAAGCAAGAGTCTGAGCCTTTAAAAGTTCAGGAAGATTTGCCGGTTGTGCTGGAGCATACAAAACCTCAAGAGCTCCCTTCAGCCCAAAATAATGAAAATAATGTGCAAACCCAACCCAAAAAAGTTGAGGAAATTAAACCGCAAGATGACTTAACTCAGCCGAACGCAGCGCCTGTTCCTCCAGCATCAATGATGCCTTCTGCAGCGCCAAAAACTTATAAAGTTTATGTCGGTAATTACGCCTCAGCCGCACAAGCCGAAGTTGCAAAAGGTATAATTTCAGAATCAAATGTCGGTGTAAATCCTTTTGTAAAAAACGTAAATGGCAGCTATACACTTCAAGCAGGATCATTTTCGTCTTCTGATAAAGCAAACAGTGTTGCAAATGATTTGTTGAAAAACAATTTCCCGGCACGTGTTGTCGCTGAATAAAATTGTAACCTTTGATTTTTGTGTTAAAATACACTTGTAATTAAAGTTCAAAATCCGTGTTCACAGCGGTGATATAAAAATAATAAAAAGTCGATATATAAGGAGAAACCATGGAAAGTTTAAGAGATAAGTATGAAGTTGTGATTGGGCTTGAGGTTCACGCTCAATTGAAAACAAAATCCAAAATATTTGCACCTGATGGTACAGAATTTGGTCAAGAGCCAAATTCGCAAACCAGTCCCATTACTTTAGGTATGCCGGGAGTTCTTCCTGTTTTAAACAGAGAAGTTGTAAATATGGGGATTTTGACAGGACTTGCTCTTAACTGTGAAATTCCGGAACGTTGTAAATTTGACCGAAAACAGTATTTCTATCCGGATTTGCCGAAAGGTTATCAGATTTCACAATATGACGAACCTATTTGTGTAAACGGTTATATTGATATTAAAGGTAAAAGAATTGGTATTACACGCGCGCACCTTGAAGAAGACGCTGGTAAACTTGTACATGCCGGAGCTGCAGGACTCGCAGGGTCAAGCTATTCTTTAGTCGACCTGAACCGCGCTGGAACTCCTCTTTTGGAAATTGTTTCAGAACCTGATATGAGAAGTTCTGACGAAGCAAGAATGTATATGGAAGAATTAAGAAATATTGTCCGCTACATCGGCGTTTGTGACGGAAACCTTGAAGAAGGCTCAATGAGATGCGACGCAAATATTTCAATTATGCCGAAAGGCTCAAAAGAATTCGGAACACGTGCAGAAATTAAAAATGTAAACAGCTTTTCAGCACTTCAACGCGCAATCGAGTATGAAATTGACCGCCAAATCGAAATAGTTGAAGAAGGTGGAAAAGTTGTTCAGGAAACCCGCCTTTGGGATGACAATGCACGCGAAACAAAGTCAATGCGCGGTAAAGAAGACGCTCACGATTACAGATATTTCCCGGAACCGGATTTGATGCCTTTGAAGATTTCCCGTGAATGGGTTCAAGAAATCAAAGACAAAATGCCCGAACTTCCGGAAGCAAAACGCCAGAGATATATGAGTCTTGGCTTAAGCGAATATGATGCGAGCGTAATTGTTGAACAAATGGGGCTTGCTCTTTTCTTTGATGAAGTTCTTAAACTCGGCGTAACTCCAAAAATCGCTGTGAACTTTATCATGGGCGAAATTGCAGCATATTTGAAAGAGGAACACCTTGATATTTCCGAAACAAAATTAACTCCGGAAAATTTGGCAGAGCTTATTGCACTTATTGAAAAGAATACAATCTCAAATAACATCGGTAAACAAATTATTGTTGATATGATGAAAACAGGCGAAAAAGCCTCAAAAATTGTCGAAAGCCGCGGCTTAAGCCAGATTTCCGATGAAGGTGCGATTAAAGAAATTTGCCAGAAAGTTGCAGACGCAAATCCTGAACAGGTTGAAAAATACAAAGCCGGTAAAGTCCAACTTTTGGGCTTCTTTGTCGGACAGGTTATGAAAGAAACCAAAGGCAGAGCTAATCCGAAAGCTGTAAATGACTTGATGAAAGAAATTCTTGGATAATCGAACTCAAAAGAGGTAAAATGTTATTTAAAGAACAACCCAAATCCAGTATGGAAGAAGAGATTTTCGAACAGGCCGAAGTTCTTGAAAATCTTCTTTCTACTCATTTAAACGGTAAGAATATTATTTTTGAGGTTCCGTCAGATGTAAAAAAAGTTGTGCTTGTGGCAAGCGGGTCTTCTTATCACTGTGCACGATTTGCTGCTGATTTGTTTGGTAATGTTGCAGATATTGAAGCACGTGCAATTTATTCCAGCGAGTTTCTTTTAAAATCTGTTGTTCCGCATGGAAATGACATTTTGTACGTATTTATTACCCAGTCGGGTGAAACTTCTGATACAAATAAAGCTTTAAAGAAAGCGAAAGAATATGGTGTTCAAACACTTTGCATTACAAATAAAAAAGATTCAACAATATGGCTTGCATCAGATTACAAAATTGACTGCTGCGCCGGTGAAGAAAAAAGCATTGCCGCAACAAAATCGCTTACAACACAAATGCTTTGTTCTACCTTGCTTGTTCTAAAATATGCTGAGCAGAAAGGGATTGATATTGAACCATACCTTCAGCAGCTTAAAACTTTGCCGGAATGTATAACGAAAACTTATCAACTGCAAGAAAATATCAGAGACGTTGCCAAACCTTTATCAGAATTTACAAATCTGGTTGTAACCGCTGACGGAATTTCTTATGCAATTGCAAAAGAGGCTTCGTTGAAAATTAAAGAAACCTCTTACATCAATGTTTATTCAAATATTTTGGGTGAATTCATGCATGGTCATGTTGCGGTTTTAAACAACAAAATTGCGCAAATTCACTTAAGTGTAACTGATTTAAGTTATACTGCAATTAAAAATCTTAACAAAATTCAAGAGGAATATCATCCTTTGCTTTGTATAATAGGCAATTCCAATGAAAAGGTTAAATCAGATTTTAACATAAACCTGAATTGTGAAAGTAGTATTATAAAATCGTTTTGTCTTGTGGTAATTGTCCAGATTTTAGCGCTGGAAATAGCAAAAAAATTAAAAAGAAATGTTGACAAGCCGCATGGACTTAATAAAGTTGTAAAGTAATTTAGCAAAACTGTCGCGTTTAATATTTGTTTTTTGCTTGATAAAAATTTTTAAAGTTTTCCAATACTTTTCAAAAATTTATAAGTTATAACAGTTGTATCCTTATCGGTTTTCAATTTTTCAATAATCGCATCAAGAATTTTATCATAATCATTAAGATGAGAAAACTGAAATAATTCTGCAATCTCTACATTCAAAACTTTACTGATTTTTACGATATTTTCAGGTTTTGGAAAGGATAAACCGTTTTCTATTCTTGAATAATTTTCAGGCTTAATATCAATAAGTTCAGCAACTGTTTCCTGGGTAAGCATTTTTGACGTGCGTAATTCTCTGAGCCTTTTTCCAAACATTTTTTTCATATTAGTATTAAACTCCATATTAAGGAATTTATTAAACCTACATCATGACATATAAATGATGTATTGCATTAAGTTTATTGATGTGATACGATAACATCGTTGTAAAAACTTAATATATTAAGGGGTGAAGAATGAAAAAAGCATTTACAATGGCTGAAGTTTTAATTACACTGGGAATTCTCGGTGTTGTTGCGGCTTTAACCTTGCCAACAGTTATAGCAAAAGTAGAAGATAAGGTGTTAGAAACACAAAGTAAAAAAACTCAAAATATTTTAGCAAATGGTATGAGGTTATTAATGGCAAAAGAAGAGGTAAATGAGTTAGAATATACCTCCTTGTCCGCTTGTGAAAATAAAGAATGTGTAAAAGATATTATGCACAAAACCTTTTCAATTATTGCAGAAGTTGCGGAGGACTCCAAGATAGTTCCTCAAATATATAAATTTGATGACGGAGAAGAAAAATCTGTTTGGTTAGATAATGAAGATATTATATATTCTTTTGTAACTAATGATGGGGCAATTTATGGTGTAAAAGCTTTTGATAAAGGTACTTCTTCACTAAATATAATTGCTGACATTAATGGAGCAAAAAATCCTAACAGAGGGGCAAAAGACTTATGTTTATATTATGTCTCAAACGGTGGCACAATAAAAGAAGCTTGTGCACAAATGGCAAAAGTTGAAACTGCCGAAACTGATGCTTGTGTTGTCCCAGATGATTATTGGGATAATTGTCAGCCTGGTTTTAAGTGGTTGGAAATTAAATATAAACATGTATGTGCAAAGTGTAAGTCAGGCTATAAAATGGTAAAATTGCCAGGTAAATTAGTTGCCGGATATTGTATGCCTCAAGGATGTAAGTAGTATATTAAAATAATCATAAAAGAGGTGGCTTTTTAACGCCACCTTTTTTTTAAAACTGTTTCAAAAATCTTTCATCATTGTTGAAGAAAAGTCTTATATCATCAACTGCATACTTCAACATAGCAAGTCTTTCAACACCCATTCCGAATGCAAATCCGGAATATACATCCGAGTCTATTCCAACATTTCTTAAAACATTTGGATCAACCATTCCGCTTCCTAAAATTTCAAGCCAGCCGGTTCCTGAACATGTCCGGCAGCCTTTGCCTTCGCACATTATGCACTGAACATCAACTTCTGCAGAGGGTTCAGTGAATGGGAAAAAACTGTTTCTAAATCTTGTCGGACGGCTTGCTCCAAAGTAGATTCGTATAAATTCATTTAAGACACCCTTCAAATCACCAAAAGTTATGTCTTTATCAACATAAAGCCCCTCAATTTGGTGGAAAAAGTTATTTTTACGAGCATTTACGCTTTCGTTTCTGTAAACGCGCCCCGGGGCAATAACTCTAATCGGCGGGTTTTTACCTTCCATTGCATGAATTTGTGCACCGGAAGTTTGGCTTCTCAAGATTACATTTGAAGCATTTTCAACATAAAACGTATCCTGCATGTCGCGTGCCGGATGGTCTTTTGGAACATTGAGCGCGTCAAAATTATAAAATTCAGTTTCCACTTCAGGTGATTGAAAGCTAGGAACAACAGAAAAACCTAAGCTTTGAAAAATCGCAACGATTTCGTTTGTCGTCGTTGTCAGCGGGTGTGCTTTTCCTTGGCGTTCAAACTTTCCTGGTAATGTGATGTCAATTCTTTCTTTCAAAAGCTTTGCATCAAGTTCTTTTTTATAAAATTCATCGTGTTTTGCTTTCAAAGAAGTTTCAAGTTTTTGCGTGATTTCATTTGCAAGTGAACCGACAACTCTCTTGTCTTCATCAGACAAGTTTTTAAGATTTTTCTTAATTTCGTTGAATTCGCCTTTGCGGCTCAAATATTTTGCTCTGATATTATCCAAATCATTTATTGAAGCTGATTTTTCAATATCAGCAGCTGCATTTGCATAAATTTTTTCCAGTTGTTCTTTCATTTATAATCCCTCCACCGCTGGCGCGGTAACCTTCCTTTTCGCAAGGGAGGCGTATTTTAAATTATTTCGTTGTGTTTCTTTTCGTAACCAATTGTTGTCATTTCGTTATGTCCCGGAAAAACTTCTGTTTCTTCCGGCAGTTTGTATAAAACATTTTTTATGCTGTTTTCGAGTTTTGTGTAATTTCCGCCCGGCAAATCTGTTCTTCCGACATAATTCCTGAATAATGTATCACCGGAAAAAAGTTTACCATCAATAAGGTAACAAAGCCCGCCTTCTGTATGCCCGGGAGTTTCGAAAATTTTTATAGGAATATCTCCGATTTTGAGTTCTGTATTTTTATCAATATATTTGTCGTACTCCGGATTTTTTTCAACAAAAATTCCAAAGGTTTTCAGAATTGTCTGCGTCATTTCAAGCTGTTTTTCATCTTTTTGATTAATCAAAACTTTTGCACCGAGCGCTTCTTTCATACTGTTTACGCCCATAACATGATCAAAATGTCCGTGAGTTAAAAGGATATATTTAACTTTTAAGCCAAGTTCTTTCACGTCATCAAGAATTTTCTGAACATGTTCGGAGCAGTCAATTAAAACTGCTTCTTTTGATTTTTCGTCCGCAACAAGATAATTGTTTGCGTCAATCGGGCCTGCTATATACTGTTTTACAATCATTCTAACTTCTTACAACCTCAAAAATCTTCTTGCATTTTTCAAAAACTTCTTCCGCTGAAGCAATTGAAAGCATATTTGGTCCGTCGCATAAAGCTTTGTCAGGATTTGGGTGAACCTCAAAGAATAAAGCATTAGCGCCTGCTGCCATGGCTGATTTTGCAAGCACATGAACAAATCTTCTGTCGCCGCCGGAACAAGTTCCATTTGCACCGGGAAGTTGAACACTGTGCGTAGCGTCAAATACAACCGGATAACCAAAGCTTTGCATAATCGGAATTGCTCTGAAATCTACAACAAGGTTGTTATACCCGAAAGTGAAACCTCTGTCTGTCAGAAGAATATTTTTATTTCCGGAATCTTCAACTTTTCTAATTAAGCTTCCCATCTGCTCAGGTGCTAGAAATTGGCCTTTTTTAATATTGACAATTTTACCGGTTTTGGCAGCTGCAACAAGCAAATCTGTTTGTCTGCATAAAAACGCAGGAATTTGAATTACATCGGCAACTTCTGCTGCGATTGCCGCTTGTTCAGGGATGTGGATATCAGTTACTATTGGCAAATCATATTTCGATTTTATTTCAGCAAGCATTTCCAAGCCTTTTTCAATGCCAGGACCTCTGTAAGAAGTTATTGACGAGCGGTTTGCTTTGTCAAAAGAGGACTTAAAAATAAAATTGATACCGAGTTTTTCTGTAATTTCTTTTAATGCAGAAGCTGTTTCATCAAGAATTTCCAGGCTTTCAGCCGCGCATGGCCCCGCAAGAATTGTAAGCGTGTCAGCTCCGATTTCAAAATTTTTTAATTTAATTTTTTCCATAAGTTGATTATAATATAAAAAACAGTCAAAATACAAGCTGGATTTAAAGATTGTTATTTAATAATTGTTGTGTTAAAATTAGGGTTGTAGGAGAGCTTATGGAACAAAAGATAACGAAACTTAAAAATGATATTGACTTTTTTTATAAAAGAAATTTAGATACGCCGCGTGCCGCATTCTGTATGAATTTTTCAATCTGTGAACCTGAACTGACAGCAGGAGTAAATTCTGTTATGGCAAGACTTCTTTTTCAGGGAACCAAAAGTAGAAATGCTGAACAAATTGCAGAAGAATTTGATTCAAACGGGATTGATTTTACAGTTGAGATGAAGCCGGATTATTTAAGATTTCGTTTTCTCTGCCTCAACGAAGATTTTCCAAAGGCAATTGAACTTGTAACCGATTTGGTTAAAAATTCTACATTTGAAGAGTTTGATAAAGAACTCGCCAAAATGGAAGGTGAAATAGTTGCAGAACTCGATAATGCAAGAGCAAAAGCTTCAGATAATTACGAAAAAAATATGTTTGAAGGACATTATTACGGGTTTACAAATACCAAAATCCTTGAAAACATCAAAAATATTACAAAAGAACAAGTCATAAAAGCTTATAATGATATGCTAAATAATGGCAAAAAAGTTCTTACTTTTGTTGGAGATATTGACTTTGAAACTGTGGAAAATCTATTTAACTATAACTTTGGCGATTTGCCGGCAGGGTCAGACACATGTTCGTGCACATTTCCAAAAACATTAAATTCAAAAAAAGAAGTTGAGATTATAAAACCTGACGCAAACCAGGCTCATATAATCAAAGGCTGGCGTACCGGGTCTGTTGATAGCGGGGATTACCCGGCTCTTGTGTTATTGAACATAATTTTAGGAGCAAGCGGACTTTCTTCAAGACTTTTTCTTGAACTTCGCGACAAAAAAGGGCTTGCTTATGTTGTTCGAAGTTCATATTCAACTCTTCTTTACGGTGCAAGCTTCTCAATATATATTGCAACTGAACCGAAAAATATTGAGGTTTCTCTTGCAGGTTTTAATGAGGAAATTGAAAAAATTAAAACAATTCCGGTTTCACAAGAAGAGCTTGAAAATGCAAAAAATAATCTTTTCGGGAAATGGGCTTTTTCATTTGAAACAAATGCTCAGCAAGCTTGCAATTACGCTCATTATGGAAGTATTGGGCTTGGTTTTGACTTTAACGAAAGAGTACGAAAAAATATTAAAGCTGTTACTGCAGAACAGTTAATGGCTTGCGCAAATAAATATTTTAATGACAAATTTGTACTTTCTGTGCTAAAACCGTAATCTGCTGAAAAGATTTTTTTAAATTTTTTGAAGTTATTGCAGTGTCAGGGAATAGAAGAACTTTACATTTTGAACGATAATAATTCTGGTACCATTTTTTAAAGGCATGTAAAGTGAGAATTCTTGGCATCATACTGCTTATATTTGTTTTGCAGATTTCAGAGTTTGCGTTTTGTGCTGAGGAGGTCAAGACAATATTTGTAAGCGCAGCGGTTAATAACAAAGCTGTTGATGTAAAAAAAAGATTTGAGCAGGTTTTGCCGGCCGGAACTCCGGTGATTTATACTATTGTGCCGCGCGGTCTTATTGTAAGCATACGTGAAGATACTTTTTTCAGCGGTGAAAGTGTTTATATAAAAAGTACTGCTGCAGGAGTTTTGAATGGTATTGCAAAAGTTTTGAAAGACATAGACAACAATTGTACTGTAGAAAGCCATACAGAAGGACATACTTCAAATGATGAAGGTTTTAATTCAAATTGGGAAATCTCTATGGTTAGAGCAAACAGTATTGCAGATTACCTTATTTATTGCGGGAAAATTCCTGTTGAAAGGATTTTTCCTGTTGGGTTTGGGGATTTTATGCCCTTCAAAGATAATGTTTCTAAAACAAACTCAGGTTTTGATAAAAGAGTTGATTTTGT
>QAMI01000037.1 GCA_003150395.1 Candidatus Gastranaerophilales bacterium
GGTACTCACACGGTCGTAGTAACGCCCAAAGACGGATACATGTTCAACAACAGCGCCGCTGCAAGCGATGTAAAAGTCGCAATAGTTGACAAAGACGGAGTAGTCGACCTTACCGGCAAATGCAAGTCGGGAGCCGCCGCCACCATAGAACTAAGTGCCAATACCCCATTATCCATAACAAATACCACTGCCGGTGACAGTACTGGTGGAGGTGTAACAGGTATGCAAAATGCAACAATTTCCGGCAGCACTGTAACTGTAACCGCCAGCAACGATGCAGATATCTCAAGCTTTAAGGTAACCCCCAGCGATAAAACAAAATCATGGAAACTAGTTCCAGATGATGATATCTCCGCGAATGTAAGCGGTACAGGAGAAAAAAGTTTCCCAGTAAAACTAAAAGCAAACGGTTCAGGTTGTATGTATGCTGAATATTCCGACCAAAGTGCCAAGTCAAATGAGATATGTTTTCAGACAAATGGTTCCGGCGGTGCCGGTAAATGTACTTTAAATTGGAGTCCAAAGTGTAGCGGCTCAGGTTATAATAGAACCGCAACAATTCAAGGAACTCTGAGTTGTACCGGCGTATCTCAAGTAAGTACTGCCCCTGTCAAAGTAAGCGCATCAGCAGATGGCGACAGCTCAACCGGCGCGATTTCAGTCACAAATAATGGTACATTTAACATAGGTCCAGGTAAAACGGACCAAATGAATAATCAAAGTTTGAATATACCAGTGTCTTTACGCCCGACTAATCCAGATATAAGTTCATATACAGTGTCTCTAAGTGAGTCAGCAGACTGGCTGACAATCATACCAGCATCAGGGACTTGTGATGGCGGAAGTACACAATGTGTATCAGCTACGAATAGTACAACTGTGTCCTTAGATAAATCACCTACCGCGTCAAATGCTATTACTATCTGGCCGAGTGTTTATTTATCAAAGGCATTGGATAAATATGTAGAATTTGAACTTGCATGTGATTTTAAAAATTTAGATAATGGTAATACCGAAACCTATTATGCAACAGTAGGTATTGACGCCGGCAGAACTAGTCCAAGTTCAACTGGAGCTGCCATGCGCGGAAAAGCCGGTACATGTTATGAACAGCTGACACCTTGTACCGTAAACAAGATAAAGCCAAGCACTGCTAATATTTGTAAACCAATCTCCGAAACAACAAGCAAAGCTCAAACACCTTCTGGTTGCAGCTCATCTTCAACTTGTTCAATAACTTTAGTTGGTTCAGGTGACACAAGCAGTGATACCTCTGCAAGTGTAAATTTGACTGGCGGTTCAACATTGAGTACAAAGTTGGATTATGGAAACAATTTTAGAACATCTTGGACAAATTTAAAATGTGGTGTCGCATATAATATTAAAGCAAGTGATTGTAAAGCAGGTTCTAATACTTGTACCGTAGAGGCAAGTCCTTCTACTATCAGCAAACTTACCGGCACTCAGACTGTGACTGTGAGCTTTAAAAAGGCAGCTTCTTCCAAAACCTATAACATCACAATGTGTTGGAAAGATGAAGCTGGTATTGCCCTCAAGTATGGTAATACTGATGCAACAGCAACATATTGTGGGGCCTATGGTACTTATAGTAATCCTGATGGTTCAAGTGGAAGTTTCACTGATAACCCGGCTAACTGCCAGAAAGCAACAGTAAAAGAAGGTGGCACAATCTCCTGGAGCCAAAACAGCTCATGTACAGGCGCACCGGAAGGTGGTTTTAGTACTTGTGTTCCTAAAGGCTTTAGAATTGAAGGCAAGTCCTTTAGTGGTAGTACTACTGTGCAAGGCTACAGTTATACAAATCTTTCCGGAAATGTATTATGGGATTGCAGTGGTTCTTCTAAGCCTAAACCCACATATACTATAAGTGTATGGCCACGCGATGAAGCAACAACTGATTCTTCAAATCCGTTGTTCGTACCCTGTGCAGCAGCTAATGTCTCCAATGGACCGTTAGAACGAGAGGTATGTTTCCAAATTGTAGGAACTCTTACTTGTGATTCCGGCTCTGGTTCAGAGACTAAGTCAGGTATGAAAATCTGCTTTAAGGAAGGTTTTAACTCTTGTTCTTCAAGCAGTGGTGGCTCCGGTTCAATAGGTTTCAGCAATGTCTGTGCCGGTAAGAAGACGGTAAGTTTTTCATATAAAATGGTAGAATAATAACAAAAATACTTTTTGCTCAATATAGGCGCCCGTTAATCATATTTGAGGCGCCTTTTTCTTTTGTTCATGTCATTCAAGCATGGTTTTTGTATGTATTTAGTCATCATTGCGCCGTGGCGAAGGATCCCTACTCAAAACGGCTTTATCTTTTCTTGTAATAGGATCCTTGGCTCCCTCTCGTAAGTTCCTGCTTGCCTTTCCAAACCAAGCTCAGGATGACAGTGTTATTGCGAGACGTAATCAAAATGATATTAGCCGGTCGGCTATTATGATTTTGATTATGTGAATGCATCGGCACGTAAACATCAGGTTCTGTCAAGTTCTATCGTGTGGCGGATTAGGGAATGCGCAGCAAGCAAAAGATATGGGCTTATTTCGTTAGTATGTGACATATTTATTTTCGCTTGCGTACTTCCGGCTTGAGGATGCTGCGGAATGGATTTTTTTGTTTCAAACGAGATTACGGACTCCATTGAGTAGTGTTTTTGCTCGCTTTGCAGACGCAAAAGCAATTCGTCTTTCGGAAATTCTGCACTGCATTCAATGTTTATGTGAACGGAGTTCTGTGTTTCAAGTATCAGGATTGCAGTAATTGTACCGTAATTTATTGTTGTGATTGTAATTATTAAAATGCTTTCTTGCTCACTTCCTCCTTCTGTAGCTTCGACTTCCAGGTCAAAGTCAGTTCCTTCCTGCAACGGCAGCCAGGGAAGATATAATAGCATTAAAGTTTTTAAAGTTTGCGCTGGATTGTCTGTTGAGGCAAGAGCAATGCTTGCGTTGATAAGCTTTGCAGTTTCTTTAAGCTGTGATAAATCATTTACGCCTTGTTTTGAGGCGTTTGCCATTGCTAAAATCAGTTTTGTTACTGCGTCTTTGCCATTAGTCTGAATCAAGGCCGAGATGTCAGCTAAATTAATCATCTGGCCTGACGCAAGCTGAAGATTTTTTATTGAGGAGGAAAGCTGTGAGTTTAATTGATTTTTCATAACCTGCTGTATTTCGCTTGTGGTAAGGCCGTCAAGCTGAGCTAGGATTTGAGCCTGTGTTTGTGAGAGAAGGTTTCTTCGTGCAGCCAGATGCGCGTCAAACATTCTGTTAAACTGCACCTGGTTAAGATTTTTTTGAAGCATGAATATTAATTCATTCATGTTTCGCGGAAGTTTCATCAAATCTTTTATATAGACAGAGCGGTCGCCTCCGTTTAGCGTTCCCATTTGTGGAGAAATGTTTGTGGAAGTTCCGGTGGAGGGTGATGGTGATGACTGCGCTGGTGTAAAACTTTGCGCGGAAGTATTTGCAGGTTTTGCTCCTGCATTTGTGTTGTTCACGCGGTAGGTGAACTTTGCAATCATTTTACCCAGATTGAAATTTTCCACATGTTTATATTAAATGATTTTTTACTTAAAGGCAAATTTTGGTTATTTGCGGACCGGAAGATATGACTGCGGGTAATTGTAATCTTCTTTAAAACCGAGATGCCTGTACATTTTCAGGGCCTGGAAGTTATTTGTTTCAGTGCAGGTGTTAACCTCCGTAATAGGTTTTTCACCACTTTCAGCCCATTGGAGAAGCTTTTCGACAGAAGCTTTTAACATGTGTTTTGAAAGTCCTCTTCCCTGATGTTCTTTTTTGATTGCAACAATCGGAATATTTGCGATTTGTCCGCCTGTGAGGTTCATGAAACAAAAGCCGACAGGTGTTCCGCTGCAAAGAAGTACGCTTGTTGCTTCTGGTAAAAACTCTGCGTAAACATCATGAACGATTTTGTCAATAATATCATATGTGCCTTCAAGAGTTTTGAAACGCGGGTCAAAAAGGGCATCGGCGCTGGTTGTAAAAGCTTCATTAACAATTTCTACTGCGCTGTCAAAGTAGTCGTTTGACCAGCTTACAACATTGTAGCAGGGGTTCAGGTCTGTAAGTTCCGTGAGTTTCAGAATTTCGCGTGAATTCGTGCCGCTCATCATAAATCTTAATACTGCAATTCCGACAAACTTAAATCCGAAACGTGCAATTTCGCCTATTAAAGTTTTTTGAGACCCAAGCATAGGATAACAAACGATTTTTTCGCGTCTATCTGAACGTGTCTGGCGCAAAAATTCTTCAATCAGGTATTTGCTGCGAGTCATCATGTTTTCCATTTTGAAGGAGTGGATTATGTTTAACTCAACAGCCTCTGAAATTGCAGTTGTGTAAACCAAAAATGCTGTTGGAATATTGTTTTCCATCAGCACAATGCAGTTTATCAGTTCCTTTTCATAGGCGTCTATGAAATCCTCGTATCCCAATGGTTCAAGTTCAAATTTGTATTCTAATATTGCTCTGTTTCTGAAATCATTGTACACAGTCGCAAAACCTTTATAGTCTTTTTCTTCTAATGGTTTTGCTTCATAAATTGTTTCAGTCATGATTTGTTCCTTTTTATTTGTTGCAGCTGCATTTTAGAACATGTGATGCATTTTGTCTCTTTTTGTGTTCATATATTTTTCATTATATGAATTAATTTCAGGAGACAATTTTACTACATCATTTATGGTTAATCCATAGCCCTTTAGGGCTATTATTTTTTTAGGATTGTTTGTAATGAGATTGAAGTTGTTAAAGCCTAAATCAGCAATTATCTGTGCGCCCATGCCATAATCTCTCAAATCAGGCTTGAAACCGAGAGAAATATTGGCTTCAACTGTATCCTGCCCGCATTCCTGTAAGTGATAAGCTTTGATTTTATTTACAATCCCTATTCCGCGGCCTTCATGGCCTTTCATATATACGACTGCTCCTTTGCCGTATTTGTTAATCATCTCCATTGCGCTGTGCAGCTGATAGTTACAGTCGCATTTCAAACTTTGGAAAATATCGCCTGTCAAACATTCACTGTGAACTCTCACAAGCGGAATTTTATCTGAGCCGTCGTCTTTTACAAGCGCAACACTTTCCTGACCTGTAAGATGGTTTACATAGCCGTAAATCTCAAATTCACCGAATTGTGTGGGAAGATGAGCTTCTGCTTCACGAGTTACGACTTTTTCGTGTTTTAGACGATAAGCTATAAGTTCGGCAACCGAAATAAATTTAATACCGTGTTTTTGCGCGAAAGCATAAAGTTCATCGCGTTTTGCCATATGCCCGTCAGCGCCCATAATTTCACACATCGGCCCTGCCGGAATATGTCCTGCAAGTTTGGCTAAATCAACAACAGCTTCGGTGTGGCCGGTTCTTTGCAGAACGCCGCCTTTTCTTGCCGTACATGGGAAAAGATGCCCGGGGCGTCTTAAATCAGACGGAACTGCATCCGGTGCAAGTGCGACTTCAATTGTTTTTGCGCGGTCGAATGCTGAAATTCCGGTTGTAACACCGTATTTTTCTGCCGCGTCAATGCTTACGGTGAAAGCTGTTTTCATACCTTCTGTATTTTGTTCAACCATTTGCGGCAAGTCGAGTTTTTCTGCCAATTCCGGCGAAATAGCAAGGCATATTAAACCTTTCGCATTCTCTGCCATGAATTTTATAATTTCCGGCGTAACCATTTGACCTGAACAGATTAAATCCCCTTCATTTTCGCGGTCTTCGTCATCAGCAACTATTATCATCTTGCCGTTTTTGAAATCTTCGATTGCTTCTTCAATTGTATTAAATTTAAAATCTTCCATTAATAAAATCCGTTTTCTTTTAAAAAGTTTTCTGTAATATTATTATTTTGCGAATATAAAAATTTTTCAACATACCGCCCGAGAATATCAGTTTCAATATTGACCAAATCGCCGGGGTTGAGATATTTCAGGTTTGTATTTTCTAGAGTGTGTGGAATCACTGCAACGGCGAAGGTTTTGTTTTTGTTTTCCGAAACTGTCAGGCTGACCCCGTTTACTGTAATTGAACCCTTGTAAACCACGTATTTGTCAAGTTCTTTTGAAAGCTGGAAAGTCATATTCCCCAAATATTTGGCTGTTCCATCAACGTGACCCTGCACAATATGACCGCCCATGCGGGTTTGGGGAGTTAAAGCCCGTTCAAGATTGACTTTTTGGCCGCTTTTAAAACCTTTTGTGATTTTAAGGGTTTCGGCGCTTACATCTGCTGAAAAGGTGCTTCCTGTAATAGAAACAACGGTTTGACAGCAGCCGTCGATTGCAATGCTGTCGCCGATTTGAGTATTTTCGAGAACCTTTCTGCATTCAACAACTAGTTTTGAACCGTCAAAACTTTTTACTGTTCCGATTTCTTCTACAATCCCTGTAAACATAACTAGAGTTTAGCATAAACATATTGTTTTCTGCGAATTTGTTAACTTTGGTGTTGCTTAAGCATAAAAAAGCGGGAGTTAATCCCGCTTTTTGTTATGCTTCAACTTTTGTATTTTTTAAATCACTTTCTACTTTTGCCAGAATCTCGTCGAGCTTTGAAGCGTCTTTCACGCCGCCTTGCGCGAAATTCGGACGCCCGCCGCCGTTTGCACCGGTTGCACGTGCAATTTCGCCGACGATTTTGCCTGCGTTAACGCCTTTTTTAACAAAACTGTCTGAAACTTTTGCGATAACTGTTTTGCTGTTTGCAAGAACGATTACGCTTTCGCCAAGCTTGTTCGAAAGGAATTCAACGCCGACTTTTGCCGCAAGCGGTGTTACATCTTCGATTTTTGATATGAAAAGCTTACCGCCGTCGATTTCTTCAGCTTTTGAGGCGAAGGTTGAGAATTTTGCGCGTGCGTTTTCTTCTTCAAGCTTTTCAATTTTTTTGCCAAGCTCTTTGTTTTCTTCAAGAAGTTTTTCAACGCGTTCGACTGTTTCGTCGTAATGAGTTTTGAACATCAATGAAAGCTTGTCCATTTCGCGGACTTTTGCGTTCATAAAGTCGAATGCGGCGCGTGATACAACAAGCTCAATACGGCGTGTGCCTGCAGAGATTGCGCCTTCTGATACGATTTTCACAAGGCGTAAATCGCGGATATTGCGTGCGTGTGTGCCGGCGCAAAATTCTTTAGAAATACAGGTTTTGCCGTCAGTAATTGAAACAACTCTGACAACATCGTCGTATTTTTCGCCGAAAAGCGCTGTCGCGCCTGTTAATTTCGCCTGCTCGATGTCCATAACATCTGTTTTGACTTCGTAGCCTTTTGCAATCCAGTTGTTCATGATTTCTTCGACTTTGAAGATTTCATCCGGCGTCATTGCGCGGTTAAAAGAAAAGTCAAAACGCATTCTGTTTTCTTCGACCTGCGAACCAGCCTGATGAACTTCGTCTCCGAGAACTTTAATCAATGCGGCTTGCAGTAAGTGCGCTGAGGTGTGGTGAAGACGGATTTCTTCACGGCGCGGAAGGTCAATTGTGGCTTTTACTGTCTCTCCGATTGTAATTTCGCCGTTAACAATTTTTGAACGGTGAACAAAAAGGCTGTTTACTTTGAAAGTTGTCAAAACTTCGGCTTTCATATCCTCGTTTTCGATAATGCCGCTGTCGCCGACCTGACCGCCGCATTCTGCGTAGAAAGGCGTTTTGTTTAATACAATATCAACATATCCGTCGCCTTCAACTGTTGCAAGGATTTTTGCGTCAGCCTCGTTTTCACTGTATCCGACAAATTCCGTTGAGCCGACCTGTTCTTCGATTTTTGCGTATTTCATATCGCCTGTTACTGAAATCTTTGCGGCTGCGGCTTTTGCACGGTCTTTTTGTTCCTGCATTGCTGATTTGTAACCTTCTTCATCGACTTTCAAACCGTTTTCTTCCGCGATTTCTTTCGTAAGTTCAAGCGGGAAGCCGAACGTATCGTAAAGTTTGAATGCGCTTTCGCCGTCAATGTCTTTTTTGCCCGCGATAAATTCGTCAAGAAGTTTGTAGCCGCGGTCAAGGGTTTTGTTGAAGCGTTCTTCTTCTTTTTTGATAATATCAATGATTTTGGCTTTGTTTTTGACCAAATCAGGATAGGCTTCGCCGTAATGTTCAACAACAACGTCGACGAGTTTGTAAAGGAACGGCAAGTCCATTCCCAAAATCTTGCCATGGCGGAGTGCACGTCTTAAAATCATTCTTAAAACATAACTTCTGCCTTCATTACCGGGGATTACGCCGTCTGAAATAAGGAAAGTTACGCATCTTGCGTGGTCTGTGATTATGCGGAGAGAAATATCTGTTTTTTCGGATTTTTTGTACGCAACGCCGCTCATCTCGCAAACTTTATCCAAAATCGGCTTCAGCAAGTCAGTTTCAAATGTTGAGGCAACACCCTGACAAACCATGGTAATACGTTCCAAACCCATTCCGGTATCAACGTTTTTGCTTTCCAGAGGTGATTGGTTGCCTTCTTCATCCTGATATAGTTCTGTGAAGACAAGGTTCCAAATTTCAACCCATCTGTCGCATTCGCAGGTATCAATTCCGCAATTCGGGTCATCGCATTTGTACTGCTCGCCCAAATCGTAGTGGATTTCAGAGCAAGGGCCGCAGGAACCGGAGGCGCCCGGAGGGCCCCAGAAGTTGTCTTTTTTGCCTTTGCGTTTAATTCTTTCTGCCGGAACACCCACGCTTCTCCAGATTTCGTAAGCTTCATCATCGGTTTCGAAAATCGTAATCCAGAGACGGTCTTTGTCGAGTTTAAGCACTTCTGTTACAAATTCCCAAGCCCAAGGGATAATTTCTTTTTTATAATAATCGCCAAAAGAAAAGTTTCCGAGCATTTCGAAGAAAGTATGATGGCGCGGCGTTCTTCCGACGTTTTCAATATCTGAATCTTTACCGCCGGCGCGTGCGCATTTCTGGCAGGAAGTTGCGCGTGCAGGGTCGTAGGGCGATTTTACAATGCCTAAAAATATTGGCAAGAATTGCAGCATTCCCGCTGTTGTCAAAAGTACGGTCGGGTTATCCGGCACAAGGCTTGAGCTTTCAACAACCGTGTGCTGGTGTTTATCTTTAAAATAATCCAAGTATAATTTACGAATTTGATTTCCGGTTAGCATAATCTTTTTCCTTTTTATTTTTTACATCCGTAATTTTAATTGTAACGAAAACATAATAAAATTGCTATTAATAAAAGAAAAATGTTATCCTTCAAACTATAAAGGAGATTATATGAATTTTGATGAAAAAGATTTGCTGCTTGCTCAGAAAAAGGGGGTTATTTCTGGGGAGGTTTTTGAAAAACTCATTGAGTTTTTAACTAATTTAAATGCGCATCAAGCAGATACATATACAACTGAAAATGCTTCTGAAAATGTTGTAAAAAGAAAATTTACACTTGAAAATTTTTTATATTATTTTGGATCCCTGATAATAATTTCTGCAATGGCATGGTATTTAGGTAATACATATGATACTTTTGGCAGCAGCGGGCTTCTGGTATTATCAATTCTTTATTTCATAATCTTTACAGTTATAGGGAATTTCTTTTGGAAACATAAAAAAACAACTCCTGGCGGGCTTCTTTATGTTTGTGCTGTCAGTATTGTACCGCTTGCGGTCTGGTCATTAGAGAAATTAACAGGGCTGATGCCTGACAGTTATGATAAATATTCAGAGTTTCATATCTGGGTAAGAAGTGGATTTATATTAATGGAGCTTGCAACAATTGCGGCAGGTGCTGTATTTTTGAAGTTTAGAAAATTCCCATTTTTAACACTTCCTATTTGCTGGGCGTTATGGTATTTGTCCATGGATATAGTGCCGCTTTGCATGGGTAATATTTCTGCACCAACTTGGGGGATGAGAAATTTCGCAACATTTGTATTTGCAATTTTGATGCTGGGCGTTGCCTTGAAATTTGATAAAAAGACAAATGAAGATTATTCAAAATGGCTTTACATATTTGGTTCAACAATGTTCTGGTGTGCTATCCTGTCAATATTCTTTCAATTAAACTGGAACAGCGAAATTGCATACTTAATTTTTGCTTTAATCAGTGTTTTGTACATGTTAATCAGTATTCTGCTGCAAAGAAGAGTCTTTATCATATGGGGTGCAATCGGAACATTTAGCTACATTGGACATCTTGCGTATACTGTCTTTAAAAATTCTCCAATGTTTGTACTTTCTATGGTTATATTGGGTTTGGTGATAATATTTTCGGGCGCATATTATGCAAAAAATTGTGATAAAATAGAAACCAAGTTAAGGAAATTGATTTTAAACGCCAAGGAAAACGAAGAATAATTTTTAAAACAAAAAAACCGGCATAATAGCCGGTTTTTTATTTGTTTTTTTTTAATTATGCGTTGCAAGCAACTTTCATTGTGTTAGCAATAATTTCGTTGAAACTGTCTGCTTTTAATGAAGCACCGCCGACCAAAGCACCGTCGATGTCTGATTTAGACATTTGTTCAGCGATTGTGGATGGTTTAACTGACCCACCGTAAAGAATTCTGATTGCATCTGCTGCTTCAGCGCCTGCAACTTCTTTAACTACGCCTCTAATCATTGCGATTACGCGGTTTGCTTCGTCAGAATCACAAGTTTTGCCTGTTCCGATAGCCCAGATAGGTTCGTAAGCGATAACTGATTTTGCAACATCTTCTGAAGAAATTCCTTCCAATGCAGCTTTGATTTGGCCTGCAATCCATTTGTCTGTAATGCCTTCTTCTCTTTGTTCAAGAGTTTCGCCGCAGCAGATAATCGGGATTAAGCCGCCTGCGAGGATTGCTTTTGCTTTTTTGTTAATCATTTCATCAGTTTCTGAGAAATATTGTCTTCTTTCAGAGTGGCCGATGATTACATAATCACAGCCTGCATCTTTGAGCATTTCAACAGAGATTTCGCCTGTGTAAGCGCCTGAATTTTCCCAGTGGCAGTTTTGGCCGGCGATTGAAATTTTGTTTCCGCCGCAGCCGCAAGTGCATTTAACTGTTCTTACTGCGCTGATAGATGTGAATACGGGCGCAATTACAACAGTCGGTAATTCTTGTGCTGTATAATCTTTTACAAATTCTTTAACGCCTTCAAAAACTTTTTCAGCTTCTGAGCGGATTAAGTTCATTTTCCAGTTTCCTGCAATAATTGGTTTTCTTGACATATTTTCTCTCCTTTATTAGTGTCACGACATGGATATTATAGAGTGAAAATTTTTTTATTGCAATTAAAATAATGGGAATTACCCTTTTATATATATGTAACATTCCTAAATATGTCATCCTGAGCGGAGGAAGGATCTCTTGCGCGTTCTCTTTTGGATTGAAGGGGTTCTTCGGCCTTAGCGGCCTCAGAATGACATGCGGATTTGTCGTTTGGTATTCCATGTCATCCTGAGCAGAGCGAAGGATCTCTGAATTTTATTGTATGTCAAGGGATAATTCCGTAAAATAATTATAATTCTACTTTTGAAACGTCGACTAATTTTACCAGTTCAATATCTAGCGCGGAAGCAATCTTGTTGAGAGTCTCAATTGTTGGAATGCATTCTCCACGTTCTACGGAACCTACATATGATTTGCTTAAACTGGAAAGTTCTGCAAGTTTTTCTTGTGAAATCTTCCTTTTGGCTCTTTCAAGTTTTATTTTAAGACCTATTTTAATGTGTAATTTATCAACTTTATCTGACATATTATCAAGTATAATAGACCATTGACATAGTATAATCAACATGATATAGTAGTTTAATAGACTAGTATACAAGACTAAATTAAATAGGAGAAGTTTTGTGCAAGATGTAAAAATTACAAACGAACACAAATTTAACAAAAAAGAAGCGCAGCTTTTAATTCAGGAACTAACATGCTATCTCAAAGTCTTAAATGGTTATTGTGAAAAATATTATCGATATGAAGATTTTGATGCTATACTTATTCTCTTAAAGCATATTTTAAAAATTTCTGCGCAGTTACATGTAAAACTAGAGGCCTGGCACGTTGTCAATATTGATTATGAATAATCGTATGGGTTGAAATTTTTGTAAAATAGGTTATAATATAAAATAAGGGCGGAGCAAGTTCCAGCTTGCCCCTTTAAAAGCCCGTTATTTTTGAAGTTTAAGCGTTAGTATTATCAACAGGATAAGTACTAACGCTTTTTCAGTTATACTGAATTCCACTTCATCACCTCCTTTCTTTGTAGTTATCAAATTTGTAGTTTGTCTGCAAAGTTAAGTCGATGATTTGGGCTTACCCGAAATTTATAATACATGTTGGTGTAATAATTGTCAATATTATTAATATTTCTTCTTTATTACTTGCGGTTGATTGTAAAGCTTGCCTGATATACAATAGGTTTGTAGAAGATAGTTATTTTAAGGAATAAGTATGAACTCAATCCTCCCAAATATGACCCCATCTTTTGGAATGGCTCTAAAATATAACAAACAGGGAAAACAGTTTTTTCAAGAAATTTTTGCTAATAACAAGGCTTTAGGTGATAAATTCATTAAAAATCAGTCCGGCAATGCGGTATCTGATATTATTTTGGAAGGCCCTAATAAAGTTTCAGTTACTCTTAACAATGAAAAATGGAAAGTTGTAAACAGTTTGCGTGTTTTCCAAAATTCATTAGAAGAAGTTATGCTTATGAAGCCTGGAAATATTTTATCCAGATCAAAGATTAAAACAGTAATCTGTGAAAGTAAAATTCCTTTCGCCGAAAAATACGGAGAAAATGGAAAACTTCTTGCCGCTGCTGAATGTATTGCAGATTTTGAGTCCTCAAAATTTAATAATAAAAAGCCGGGTTTAATTAAAAAAATTACTTCTTTTTTAAATAATGCATAAACACATGCGGAAAAATTCTGCATGTGTTTATCTAATTTGTAAATTGTTTTTATGACGCAATCGCTATTTTTATTTCAGGAAGTTCCATGGCAGCTTCATTAAAATCCATGGTAATCTCTTTAAAGTCTATCGAAATAGGCTCAAATTCACAATCAATCCCAGATTCAACCATATCAGCTTCAGGCATTACTGAGTGGGGGGTAAAGTTTGTGACGTTTGAGAAACACTTTTCAAGAAATTCGATGACTTTTGCAATAGATAGATTTGATACATTAATGCTCATCTTTAAGCCTCTCTTTTGTGTGATACTTAAATAAAGTATTTTATAAAGTTCGGATTTCAAAGTATGTTCATTTTGTTACATTTATTAATTAATGGAATTCTTCATTCACATACAGTAGCTTTCCTAAAAATGTCATCCTGAGCGCAGCGAAGGATCTTTTTTGCAAATCACTTAATTGGATTCTTTGCCGATTCAGACGGTATTCAACTAACGCACCACACCATGCTCTGAATGACAGAACTCCGTATTTTACTGTATGTCAAGGGTGAATTCCGTTAATTTTTAACTTAAGTTCGTGATTATAATAAATTTGCACTTTTTATGATATGATGTTTTCGGGATAGCTTGGTTAGATTTATAAGGAGTTGAATATGACAGTTTTGAAAATTGAACAGTTGCCGCATAATAAGTTTTTGCCGGAATATAAGACGGAGGGGGCAGCCGGCATGGATTTGTGTGCGGCGATTGCGGAGCCGATTACATTGAAACCGTTAGAGCGTGCACTTGTGCCAACCGGAATAAAGATTGAACTTGAACATGGTTACGAAGCTCAAATCAGACCGCGTTCAGGGCTTTCCATCAAGCACGGAATTACTCTTATTAATTGTGTTGGAACAATTGACGAGGATTACAGAGGTGAAGTATGTATTCCGGTTGTAAACCTTTCTAATGAAACTTACACTATAATGCCTGATGAAAGAATTGCGCAGATGGTTATTGCAAAGGTTGAGCAGGCTGAGATTAAAGTTGCTGTGGCACTGACTGCAACAGCGCGCGGTGAAGGCGGATTTGGTTCAACCGGAAAATAAGCTTTTGAAAATAGTTTTGCAGGGTGCGCATACAAGCGCACCTTTTTTAAAATAAAGTGAATAAGCTCGTTACCTTTATTAAAGAATTTCCTCGTTACCATAATATTTATTATTGTCTTGAATATCCTTCATATGGAGTATTGCCCCCCCCCCCCC
>QAMI01000052.1 GCA_003150395.1 Candidatus Gastranaerophilales bacterium
AAATACTGTCTTTTGACTGCAATTAACGACTGTTTCATTGCTGAAAGAGTTGCATCTAGAACAGATAAATCAGGACTGTTTTTTTCCGCAATAGAAAATGAATCGTTCATAGTATAAGGAAGCTTTATAATTTTAGAGGTTTCATTTTTTTCTATTTTCGTTTTTAACGCAACGTCAATAATATTTTTATCGTCTGTTGGCTTTGTCAAAATACTTTCAGGCATATAAATATCCGAAAAATTAAACGTATCTACTTTTTGTATGCTGAACTCCGGCGCCGGTGCAATATATAAAGAATTTGCCAAATCCGCAAGAGCAAGGTCATAGTTATTTTGCGCGTCAAGAAGTTGAATTTTTGCCTCGCTGAGATTTATTTTGGCATTTGTATAATCAACCTTGCGATTTTTATCCTTTAGTGAAAGTTCATGAGCTTTTTTAAGATGGTCTTCATTTAAGTAAACATTATTTTTAGCTATTTCAACTTCCGACTGAGCTTTAAGAAGCGCATAATAATGCATTTTTACATCGTAAATGGTATTACAAATACTATCCAAAAATTCATATTCGGCAGCAAGTTTGTAAAATCTTTCCATCCTTATAATAGAATTCGTTTTACCGAAATTCCATAAAAGCTGGCTCAAATAAACATTTACTTGCGGAAGTTCTCTATTTGAGGAACCGTTATAATTTTTGTTGGAGTTGTAATCCTGATAAATACCCGCATCATATCCTAAATTTGGGAAATAAGCTGATTTAGCAATTCCAACGTTACTTATTGCAACTTGAAGATTGTAAGCTTTTCCTTTAATTACAGGACTGTTATTAATTGCGACACTTACACATTCATCTAACGAAAGCACTGCCCCTTCTTGAACTGAAGGGTCTTCAATTGCGCAAGCGCTTAAACATATAAACAGAAATAAACTCCCAAATAAAATCTTTAAAACAATTATTTTTTTCATATGTTTCCTGACTTTTTATTTTACGAATTTTTCCATCTTTACAAATCAACTTCTACAATTTTTCGTAAATTTTCTACCAGTTTATCTGCCGTTTTAATCTTAAACTCAGTATCACATGTACATAGAAAATTCACATCTTTTTCAAAATCTTTTGGCAGAATTTTACAATTTTTAATCGCAAATTCAACCAGCTTCTTTTCTCCAGGATTTAAAACCCTGTTCAATGCAAAAATTATATCAAAATAACTTGCCAGAAAAGCTGATATTCTATGATTTATACTAACAAAATCATTTCTCTTAACTGCTGATTCAAGCTGGTCATAATACGAAAACATAACGTCTTTAAGATAAAGAAAGTTTTTACGGATTATATTTTTTGCAAGCATTTCTGGATATGGAGTTTCAGTAAGTTCCTGAATTGCTCTAAATTTGCCATTTCTGTCAAAAAGTATCTTAGACTTGTTAACATTGTCAACAAAGCAGGTTGTATAACCCAACGAAGCATTACAGTTAATCCAAACCCAATCGATATTAGCTTTTATGCCTTCAAGCGTTCGATACATAACATCAACGGGCTTACCTGTTTCTCTCATATAAAAAACATCTCCGGTTTCAAAGTAATGGTTATCTATTTCCAGATTGTCTGAATACTTTTCAGCGATTTCTTTTCTCGCTGTAACCGGAGGTTCCTTTTCACAGTAAATATAAATATCATAATCTGATGATACATCATCATTTTTTACAACAGAGGATCCGCCAAGAACAATGGCTTCAATTTCTTTAAGCTTGCTATAATCCTCAACCATTTTTTCTAGAATTTCTTTGGATTTCATATTAAATCTCCTGATTATTTAAAATTATATACAAAAAATGGCTTGACACAATCTATAAATATGCTACCATAAAGTTAGTCGGAGCTAACACATGAGAGTTAATTTTTACACACCTTTAAGTATCTTAAATAAAACAAACGGTTACAAACAGAATTTTAACGCAAAAGAGGTTCCAAACGCGGCAAAATTAACTGAATATTCGGACTTACGAGTATTCCACCATCATATCTATGAATATAAAAAAGGTATACGAAATTTAATTCTAACAACCGAAAAAGCAAAATATAGAGATTCTATAGAAAAACGGCTTAATAACGAAAATATAGATTATGTAATCCACGACATAAATAACGGCAAAATAAATGTATATTTTGGCGAAAAAAAATGCGTTGACGTTGTCAAAACATTTAGTCCAAAACTTAATGAACTTACTGCCGAACAGGATTTTATATTAGGCATAATGCTCGGTTACGACAGGGTTAAGCAATGCGAAAGATACCTGAAAATTAAAAATAACGTAATCAAATTAAAATCAAACAGCCAGCTTGACGGTTAAAGGTTTATTTAATACGTTTTAGAGATGATAAGAAGTTATTGTGCTCAACATCTCCGTCAGCTTTTATTAAAAATACCTGACAATCTTTTTCATCCGCGTCAATTTCCGGAAGCAGAGAAAGTTCGGCTGCATAATAGTTACTGTCGTTGCGGCCGCTCAACGGAACTCTGTTAGCAAGGCTGTTTAGGGAAATATTACGTAATGCGCCTGCAAAACCTTTATTTCTATTGCTCATTTTTGTATAAATTCTTAAAGAAGCATCACGGCTTTCCAAATCAAATCTGCCGACAATAAGAGAGCTTAATTGGGCTGCCGAAGATTGAATTTTCATACGCTCAACGACATTATCTTTCATAAACAACTCACCTGAAATTTTTTCAAACTTACCTTCCGGAACATTAACCAAATCCATAAATGTTGCAGGGCTAATCATTGCCAACGGGTTTCTGAAAAGAGCAGTGAACTTCAGAACATATTCAACAAGTCCGATTTTTTGGATTGTACCATTTTTGATAGCAAATTTAATTGAACCGTTTAGTTTCATACTGTCATCTGTGTTTAATTGAATTAAACCGCTTGCTTTGCCTGAGATTTCACGTTCTAATGCCAAAAGCGAGGTTGCCATAATGTCGCTGTTTACATCTTTAATACCAAGTCTTACTGAATAAAGATGCTTTTTCAAATCACAAACAATTTTTGCAGAGGAAATGCCTTCTGCAATATCAAATTTATTTGATTCAACCTTCAACACTCCATTTTTATCAAGGGTAAGATTAGAAACAAGATTTGCAAAATCAATACCTTTATACGAACCTTTAACAACATTGAAAATACATTCTTTAATGATGAGCATGCCGGGATTAAATGCAACAACATCACTGTCATCATCATCATCCATATCTTTAACTGTTGTAAACGCAGCTTTATTAATTTCAGTGCTTGCATACTGGCGGTTGAATGAAGCCATAATTTTTTCAATATTAAGCTCGTCAATTTTGAGGTTGATACTGTTTACTACAATCGGAAGCTTAATTTCATTCAAAAGATCTCCGCTTACATTGTATGATGTTCGTCTATATCTTCCGTTAGAACTTAAAAGTATGGAATCTTTATTTGTTTGTAGTTTTGCTTCTTTTATAAATAGACGCTGAGCAGGAATTCTAATATCTTTAAGCGCCATATCTCCTTTTATTTTTGGTACAGCACCCGTGTTTATATAACGGAGATTTCCGGCAATCGTTCCTTTTCTGAAAACTTTTTGCTGCATGAAAATATTCAAAAATTCACTTGGAAGAGGTTTTGGAATATTAAACCCTAAATCTCTTATAAAGCCGTCAGTAATTCTTACATTGCCGTCAAGAGTAAGTATCGGCTGAAGTTTTGAACCTTTATCAATAACTTCTGCAATATAATAATCAATGGTTTCAATGTTTATATTGTCCCCTTGAAAATGCATCACTGCTTTAGCTGCGCGGTCGTATGAAGCGGGACTTAATGATGCGCCGTCAACAAGGAAATCTGAACCTTTAGCCAGTTTACATAAGAAGGTCAAATCCATCTTTGTACCCAAAGCTTCAAAAACAATACGTGCGCCGCCCTTTCCTATTATCGAGAAAGGATATCCTACAACTTTTGAAAGATATTGAGCTGCAAACTCGTTTGTAACAGTTGCATCAGTTGTTATGACGGTTTTTGCAGTTTTAAAATAATCGTAAATTCCACCATATATTTTAAGAGAATTTTCTTTGCCGGAACCATAATATCCAACAACATCTTTTAATATTATGTCCTTGTTGTTAATCAAAGCAATTCCGGAATTGAGTTTAAGCGGAAGATTATTTAGCGGAATAAGTTTGCATGAAAAATTATTCAGAGTAACTTTTCCATCGATTTTATTATTTGCAATAACAATTTTTGAATTAAAACTTCCATTCAAATCCTTAAAACCGGCAAGCATTTCGCTTCCGTTGCTTATAATTAGATTTGACTCAACAATTTCAATAATATCTTTTATATTGAAATTATTTGCAGCCGCCTCTAAATAATACTGCTTTTTATTATCAGCATAAGCGTTAACTGTTATTTTTGAACGGTTTATAAAAAATGCAAAGTTATCGACATTAATCTTGTGGTTTTCAATATAAATTGTATCTCTGTCAGCAGCGGCAATTATAACTTTTTTATTATTTTTCTCGAATTCAGTAAAGAATTTGAAATGAATGTAGTTTTTTGCGTCCTGATTATTAATTTCGAAATCTTTTCCGCGCAATCTTATTGATGTATCATTAGCCTTGTATGTAAAAAGGCATTTTTTTACAAACATCTTTGCGCTGAATAAATCAATATCCCAATCAGACTCTGCTTTTTTTTGCGGTTCTTTTTTAGTAACCGGCATAAGCGAAGACAAAGCATCTATATCAACAAAAATATAATCTGCACCTAACTGATTAATAACTATACGTTTTTTAAATATTTCGGATAAGGAAAGCAAAATTCCGAAATTTTCAAGATTAAAAACTTCTTTTTTGTCTTTAGAAAGAGAAACTTTAGCAACATTAAATCCTAAAACAGGAGTTAAAGAGGTATCAAGCCGGGCATTTTCTACAACCAAATCCAAACCGGCATGTTTTTTTAAAGTTTTTGATATAAAAGCCGTCGTTTTCGGACTTGAAACCGCACGCGGCAATACCTCAAGATACAAAACAAAAGGAGCCGCCGCCAAAAATGCAGCTGTAATAGTTCCCGCTATTAAAAGTTTTCCCTTTTTACCTATTTTCATCATCTCTTCCTAACAAAATTATATCATAAAATTATTTTATGCTAATATAAAATTATGAAGTATGTTATTTTGATTTTATTAATTTGTTTTGCATATGCAAACCCGGCCTTTGCAATTACTGAAACGACACATAAAATGTCTGATGTAACCGTTTTCAGCGAGAAAAAAAAGTTTGGACTTAAAGATAATTTTGGGAATATCATTGCTGATGCAGACTATAATAAAATAATAAGACTTGGTGAAACGTCCTGGATTATTCAAAAAGGACACCGTTTTGGATTAATGGATTGTGATGGTAATATTTTAATCAAACCAAAATACAGGCATGCCGAAAGAGTTCTCGGAGAATTTATAAAACTTGGTAACGACAATGACTATGGAATTTATAACCAATACGGCGAAGTTGTTGTGAAGCCTGTTTATACAAAAATTGATTTGCTTTTTGGCGGCATGTTTTTGACTTACAAAAATTTCAAATACGGTGTTGTTGATTTTGAAGGCAAAACTCTTTTAGAAAACAAATTTGATGACATTTACATGCCTAAACCAAACATCATGCGTATTGAATACAACGGCAAATGGTACGAAATCGAACAGGTAACAGCAGATACTTTGACGCTTCCGGCGGATGTTCAGCATATCAAAGAAAATGAAAACTTTAAAATAACCGAAATTCTTGCAAATCCATTACCTGCAACAGGCTATTCAGTTGTTACCGCAACTGACTACTTTATCAAACTTTTTTCATCTATTTCTCCCGCCTATGAGCAGACTATTGATGAATTAATGCTTTCACAGGGGGCTGATACCATAACTATATTCACAAAAGCAACCTGGATTCCAAAGTTCCCGTTTACTTATGCAAAAAAATATTATATTAACCTTAGAACACCAAACAACGGTCCGCTTTCTGATGTTAAGAAAAAACTTAAAAATGAAATGATATAATTTATTTATTTTTATAGTACAATAAGAAAAAATTATTATAATTTTGTTTTCGCATATAAATTAAGAGAAATTTAAACAAGGAGTCTCAATGAAAATTACACCTGTATGTCGTGATGTAAATTTTGGACGAATGCTAAATAATGAAGAATTAAAAGAGTATGAAAATGTTCTTGAACAAGGTAAAAAAGTCGTCGGACAAACCGGAAATTCTATTTTTATTATGCCGACGCAAAGCCTGCCTCAAAGTCCGGAAATGAATACCGGTATCGGGCATTTGACAGACAAAACAACCCAGGAATATATAAAATACATGCACTCAATGCTGGGGTTTAATGTCAGAGAAGACTTGCCTCCCGGACAGATTACACCTTATGCAAATAATTTTTTCTGTAACTATCAAAGTACATCTCTAGCTTTGGGTGACCAAAATATAAATCCTCAGCTTTTAACAACTGACGAATATGCAAATTTGCTTACTAAAGAAGATGTTAAAGAAATAGTTTCTTCAAACAAACGCCCTGACAAAGACAGATTTGCAAATTTTAACAACATTATGGATGAAAACGGAGGACAAAACCAAGCTTTGAAAAAAGCCTATAAAAAATTTGAGAGCCTAGTAGATTCTCATCCTCTCAAAACACGCTATAAAAATTATATAAAAGAAAACTCAGAATGGATTGACTTTTTATACAAAGACAAAGGTGATTTTTTCAAGTTCAAACAATTTTTAGCTGACGAACATCACGCCAAAGGTAATGAATTTCTGCATTCAATAGGCGTTAAATCATGCGGTGATTGT
>QAMI01000054.1 GCA_003150395.1 Candidatus Gastranaerophilales bacterium
AGCATAAGCACACTTAGCCGGACGGGAACCCTCCCGCCCGGCTTTTTTGCGTTCATTTAAGTACCAGCGCCAGGAGGCTAGCGACCAGGGCGGAACCTATCGCCCCGACCGCCGCTGCCACCAGTTTGTCCCACTTCTTCCCCGGACGCGCTGTGATGTCTTTAACATCCTTCTTGATCTCTTCCACGTCTCCGCACAGCCCGTCCACCTTTTCATTGACCCTGGCCATAGCGGCGGTTAAAGTGCGGATATCCCTTACTTCTCCCTCCAGGTCTTTGATCCGGTGCTCCGATACGGTTTGCCGTTGTTCAAGGGTTGCCACCTTTACCGCCAATTCGTCCATGACGTCCTCCTTACGCTTTCACCAGATCCTCGGTCCGGATCCACCCAGTGGCCGCTCCTCCCGGAGCCGTGCTCACCAGCATTTTCCCGTCCCCTTCCTGGATCACATACAGGCCAGTGGTGCGCACCCAGGATGCCATGCTCTCCCCCGTGGCAAAAGCAGTTACCCCTTCTCGCACACGCACCGCGTCCCCTTTGCGGATGGCTGTCGCCGCCTGCCCTCCGATGCAGTCCTCCGTCCGTACCCAGCCCAGGCCGTTCCCGATGAGGATCGGGCAAGCTTTCCCCGGTAACACACGGTCCACGGAATAAGTCCCGTTTACCGTCTTTCCCGCACCGCTTCCATCCGAGGAGGCGTACAGCCTGCCCGTCACACGCACCGTATCTCCCGCGCGGATACCGCTTACCTCCGGTTCCTTCGGCTTGTAATACTGCCCGATATGTTCCTTATAGTCCCGGTATCCCGTGGTCTCATCCAGATCCACACGGCCACCGATCCCCGGCACGCTTCCCTCGCTGGTGTACTGCCAGATGCCGAACTGTCCCTTGTAGGTGGGTGACTCGTTCCACTGCGCCAGCCACACGTCGAACCGGCCCAGCCGGTCCATATCCAGACGGTTTTCCAGCCAGTCCTTGTTGGCATACAGCATGGCGTAATATCCCGCCGCCTCCACACGCTCCAGGATGGTATAGACGATCTCCGTCAGCGCCTCCTTGGTCAAGCCTTTCTGGCACGCATCCTCCACATCCAGGCATACCGGGTACAGCGGCTTCTTTCCCTCCATCAGCCGCAGGATGTGCTCCGCTTCGCTTTTCGCCTGTTTCTGGTTCACGGCATAGCTGTATAGGTAGGCCCCCCAGGGCATCCCCGTCCGGTCACATTCCGAGACGTTCCTCTCGAACTGTACATCATCCTGCTCCGGCAAATCGTTCCCATATCCCATCCGGAGCATGGCGAACTCCACTTTTCCCGATCCTTTCACCTGATCCCAGTCGATTTTCCCTTGGAAAGTAGATACATCAATACCTTTTGCCTTGCTCATCTGTTTTTCCTCCTTTATTCTGTGGCGGTCAGCTCCGCCAGTTTGGCCTGTATTTGCTCCAACGCAGTCTGCATTTCCGCCTGCTGTACCTCCGACTCTGCCAGACGGTTCAAAACATCGTCCCAATCCGGCCGGTAAGTATAAAGAGCCTCCGTGTCCACGGCTTCCGCTGTCTCTCCCCTGGTCCCCAGGGTTGAAATCACCATCTCCCCTTCCGGCTGCGCAAGGGAGTGAGCCCCGTCGGACACCACCTCCGGTTGTATACTCGATTTTGCTATTTTATACAACACGGTCACCGGTGTCCCGGCTTCTTTCTGGCTCGCCAGCCACGCTTTGAATTCTTCTACAGTGGTATAAGCTGTCTCACGGATGAAAAGCGAATGAGTATTGCTGAGGAATATTCCGCGATCATGAGTATTCGCAATTACCGTATACTGCGTGACATAGTGCGTACAGATACAACCTTTTGCAAAATCACCGCCATCACTTAACACCGTGTTAAAATTGGTAATCCCATATTCGTTGACCGACTGTATCGTCCATTTCTCCGTACCGTCCAGTTCCAGCCGCTTCCACCGGCGGACTACCTCTCCCGTCGCCAGATCCAGGCTGTCCCCATCCTCCAGTGCTGTGGTCATTCCCTGGTAGGGTTCATACGCCGTCGCCTCGCTTCCCTCCTCCAGCTGCGGATAGATGGTAAGGTTGGACAGCGTTGTGCCGGCCTTTACCGCGAAATACACAAAAGCATCTCCACTGTAGGAAATGGCCCCCGTCTTGGATGAGGCTGTATCATATACGGCCAGGAGTGTTTTTGCACTGGCCCCGCCCTCACGCAGGGTAATAAAGGTTCCTGAGGGCAACACAATTCCCGTTGACAGTGTGTAGGTTCCTGCCTTAATCATCATGTGCGGGAAATTGATAAATGTCGTTTCCGTTGCCGTGCCGTCCAGCGTGATGCTGCCGTCCATGTTGAGCTTGACTGTCACGCCATTCACCGAGGCTGTCCCTCTAAAAGTGGGGATCAGGTTCTTTCCCGCGGTATGAGCATCCCCGTACAGCTCCACCTCGTCCGGTGTAATCGTTTCCCCTCGGTATGGCTCGAACTCGCGTGATTCTTGCCCACGCGTCAGCATCGGTTTGACCGTCACATTTTCCAGTACGGCATCTTCAGCGAATTGGAATCCCAGTCCAAAAGGCCCTTTGGATTCATCCAGATAAAATATCAAAGGTTGATTCCCGCGGGCAGTGTAATAGGTGGGTACGTCATATATGGTAGTCATGCAGCCATTGTCGTCCTTCATCCCTTGGGGATTCAATGTATACCAACCACTTGGATAATTAATAATATGGGGATAGCTAAACCAAGGAACGCCGCTACCGTCTGCTGTCCCATTAAAAGTATAAGTACCGTCCCCGTTATTGGTCATGGTCATTCCATGCGAGCTAACCTGTTGGGCAACACCTTGCGGAGCTAACAAATTCTTCCCCGTCACAGCCACTGTCTGAGGCTTCACCCCGGTAATGGTGACGGGTGCATCGGGGGAAGGCGTACCGGACACCACCGTCCGGCCCTTGAGTACCAAGCTGGACAGGTCGGCCCCTTCCGCCGCATCCGCAACAGACACCGGACAGCCTCCGGCAGTGCGCTTCCACGCGGGCTGATACGTCCGCCGCACCTGCGCTGCGTGAGCCTCCGCCGCCTCGTCAGCTGCCTGTTCCGCCCGCTCGTCTGTGTATGCCATGTCCGCCTGAACCTGGAACGCCCCACCGTCATACATCAGGATATAGGCCCCGGCAGGATATGTCCCCGCCGGTTTGATCGGCTTTGTCCCACCCCTGATGTTGATGCCGTACTTAGGGGCTGTTCCCGACGCCTGCCATGCTGTGTCCGACACGACCCGGACGGCCTCTCCAAGGTCTCCGTTGAGCCAATATCCTGTGCCATCACGCCTCAGGTCATAGCTTAGGTCTCCTGCTGTATCACACAGTAACGTCACTGTCGGGATCACCGTCAGGGCGTCGGACGAATCTGCTTTAGGCACAACGCTTGCCATATCTGCTTGGAGCTGGAATGCCTCACCGTCCCACATTAGAATATACGCCCCTGCCGGGTATGTCCCCTCGGGCTTGACGGGCTCCGTACCGCCAAAAGCCCATATCGGCACAGACGCATCCCATTCTTCTTCCCACACTGCCCGAACCGCCATACCCACATACGGCCCGGTATCCGGCACGGCAATTCCAGGCGTCGGCTGCCAGCAATCGGTGGGATCGCTGCTCCGCGCCATCGCGTACACTGGCAGTGCGTCCACTGTGTCTACTTTATCGGCGATGCTCTCCGCTGCTTCGTTGGCCGCGTCTGCCGCTTCATTTGCCGCCTCGGCGGCTGCGTTGGCTGCGGATGCGGCCGTGTTTGCAGCGTCGGTCGCTTCCGCCGCTCCCTCGGCTTTTTCGAGCGCCTCGATGAGCGGGCTCCATTCATCCGTCGCTTCTGCGGCGTCTTCCAAGGTGCATGGGATTACATTAAGTGTCAGCCCAACGGTAATTAGAGGACCGCTATCATTGTCCGATAACACAACTTGAGCTTTTGCTATGCCCGGAGCCAGCCCTGACGGTACAATAACGCTGATTATACCATCGTTTATATCCGCATCCACAAAATGATTATACCCGCCTCCATCCGATACGTAGAATCGGGCTGTCAGTCCCGTTGGGTCATATTCTTCCCCGCTCTCAACCAATTTTATCTTTAACTCCCTCGCCCCTGCTTCCCCTTGCACCACATTTACCCATTTCTCGGCTGTCCCCCAAATGTCGAGGACTATATATTTTTCTGTCATCGTTTACCCCCTATTCTCCGCCAACTCTTGTATAGCTTTGATCAGATACGGTATTAATGCCAAGGTCTTTATGGATTTTTTCCCGGCGTCATCTGTATGCACCAACTCAGGCGCTATCTCTTCCACCTGTTGGGCAATAAGCCCCGCTGCCACGTGCCCTCCTTTTTTCCAATCGTATTCGTATAATTTTAACTTTTGAATAATATCCAGGGCGTTCTTGGTACATGGGGCGATATGCGTTTTCAGACGCCTGTCAGATTGATTGAGGATGTCGTTTCCGTTCATGTCTATGGGGCGGTATATTAATATCCCGGTATCCGAGGCGCTTAAAATACCTTTTCCGTCTATGTTTATATCCACGTTTTTTGACGTCGCAAGTGCTATGCGCCCTTCTTCTGAATCGACAAATACCCCGTGACTCATGCTCGATCCGTCCGCAAACAAGTTGACCCCGTTCGGCCAAATTGATACGCCTTTGCGCTTCCCTTCTGATGCCAAAAACGGCGCCGTCCATATTACTCCATTTTCTGAGCCGGATGTAACAACGTACACGCTCATGAGGTTTTTCCCGCCGTCGATTACGTTTAGCGACCCTTCGTCCGCTCCATCTCCCGGAGGGCCTATGGCAACAGATATATCCGGGTAATCTTGCGACGACAATACCGATGCGGATATCTCCCCTGTATCCAAATCGACATATGCATTAGGGTTCTGAGGGCTTGATATCCTACCCGTCTTGATCAGACTTGCATTAAGTATCCCTGTCGTTATGTATGACGCCACAATCGAGCCGTCCATAGTTATAGCTGTACCATACGGCCCGTTGATCCCTGTACTCGAGTATCCCAATCCTCCAGTATTCCACCTCCATACCTTTTGAGCGGTTTCGATATCAGGCTTGTCCATGATCAATATTTCGTCCGGTTCCCCGTCTCCGTTGGAATCCCTCAGCACTACATAGCCGCCTTTGTTGCCGGTGATAATATTTGTTGCGTTTGTTATCGCCTGTTTCATGATCGAGGTGGTTGGGACTTTTTCGATCTCTTTTTGCTGCTGGATGATGGTATCTGCTAGGTTTGTTTTTGCGTCTCCCAGTTCGATGCTGGTGTAACGATCCGCCAGGGCGTCGTAGACGGTTTTGACGCATTTTGCCGTGGCAGATACGCCCAACGCAGGATACTCCACTGTCACCGTATCGCACAGATTGACCCGCTCTAGCAGGGCAATGTCCTTGTATTCCTCTGTCTGATCCAACGAGCAGAACGCCACCGTTATACTTACGGTAGGTACCCCGATATCATTATCCTCTACATATTTTTCCGCCCGCTCCCGCAGTTGGGATGTGGATGGAGCGGTCTCAAACTCGCTAGATAAGTCAAGTGGGATAATGTGCGCAAAATCATATGTGCCCGGTGCATCTACCGTCTTTTCCGGCAGGGTAACCAGTGCCCCGTCCTCTCCGGCCCAATATGGATATACGCCTGTTGCTACATTAGATATAATCTCATCTTGCTCAAGGTCTGTCAGATTTTTGCCGTACCGGATAGTAACACCGCTGTTTTGCCCCCGTCGGCTCCACAGCCGGACGGTAAAGCCGTCCCACTCGTATTCCCCACCGTAGGTGTCCAAAACGGAGCCCTCCGTACCGCCCAGGATTGATCGCACCGAAGATGGTACGGCCACGGTCATTTCCCCGGTGTCCTGGCTGTCCGTCCAGAAGGAAAACCCATTGTTGTCCGTCGCCTTGGCCTCGATCTCGGCGAAGGCCCCCGTGACGCTGGAGGCGGTGAACGGGGAGACGGTCACGCCCGACAGATCGTAGCTGATATGCTGCGCATAAATCGTTACCCGCCCGCCAAGAGGGCGGGTTATCCGATAAATTCTGAACGGCTGTGGGTCTGCGTAAGGGTTTGGCTTTGTGGTGATAATACATCGGTTTTTAATCTCGTCGTAATGGATACCTGTTATAGGGTATTCCAGCGATAGCTCATACTCTCCGTTTCGCGCCTCAGTTACCTGGCAAGATATGGCGTCCGACAACGCGCCCATGCCGTTGTCTGTAAAGGCGGTTTCGGTGCTGGGATAAAGTAAAAGCATAGGCTCATCCCCTTTCAAAAAAGATGAAAAAACTTTGGGCCCCTCTTGACTTATGCGTATAAAATGCGTATAATATAAATGTGAGGGGGACAGGAAATGAAGCGTAAGGACTTGATAAAGCTACTCGAAAAAAACGGGTGGCGGCTGGCGAGGTCTGGTGGCAATCACGATATTTACACCAATGGCATCAAGTCGGAGCCGATACCCAGACACAGCGAAATCAATGAGCTGCTAGCCAAAGCCATCATCCGGCGGCAGGGGCTGAAATAGGCCCCCGCCGTTCGGGCGCTCATAGGAATACAAATGAACGAACAAGGAGGCTGTATTATGAAATACGCATATCCCATTGTCATAACCCCGTCCGATGGAGATTATGTTGTCTATGTACCTGACTTGGATATCAACACCCAGGGGTCCAGCGTGGCCGACGCTATGGAAATGGCGCGGGACGCTATCGGGATGTGGGGCTGCTTTGAGCAGGACGAAAAACGGACGATCCCGAAGCCGGGGCGTCAAGTGAATGTCAAAACGGCGCCCAACGATATTGTCACTCTGGTCGACGTTGATTTTGACGAGTACCGCCGCCGAAACGAAAACCGGGCGGTCAGAAAAAACGTCACTATCCCATCCTGGCTCAACGAGCGAGCCGAGGAAGCTGGCGTGAACTTTTCCGCCGTCATGCAGGACGCGCTGAAGGCGCGGCTACACCTAGAAGGGCGCTGACAAAACCGGCCGCGGGTTATCCCGCGGCCTTTCCTTTTGCCTCTACACAGTCCACCACCTCGGGGTTATCTCGACCGACGTTATCCCCCCGCTCCAATTTATGCCGTTTTCTCCCGGTTCCAGGACGGGGAACTCCGGCGCGGAGATAGTGCTGTTTTTGTTAATGGTACCTTTGTAAGCGTTCTGGGTGTCGCTGTCCAGCATTACATAATCATCTATCGATTTTACCGCCACTGTGTATTTGCCGATATACAGATTCCCGGCTCCCGTCCCGTTGACCCGTATCAGCGGCAAAGCCGGGAATCCACTGTTATATATGCTTCCGCCCCATGCGCAGGTTATCGGGTATTCCCCGTCCTTCCTCCAACGCTGCGGCTTGCAGCTGAAAGATATCGTGGCCCTGCCGAAACGGTTCATGATATTTTCGATCTCGACCGGTCCCTCGTAATACGCCATCCGATAAAACTCCGGGTCGTAACTATCCTCTAATCGTTGATATCCGGTTGTAGCTTGGAGCCAAGTTCTCACAGCACGAGCTCCCGCCGGCGCTCGATCACGCCCGGCTGAAAAATATATATCGTACTCCTGTTCGTAGTTTCCATACGCTCCGGTATCAATTAATAGATCGCCGTTTCTGCCCGGCACTTGTATTGTTTCTATACGGCGTAGTGGTCCGTCCAGCGCCGGATAGTGTTCAACCGTTATCCCCACTTCATCGGAGCTTCTTCCAGCCCAGCGTATCATCCAAACACCGCCTCCTTTCTGGAGATCATGCTTTGCAATTTAGCCGCCACTCGATCAGCAATAACATTTTCGTCTTGCCCGTCTGCGGCATATACGTTGATCGTAAACCCGCCATAGCTAAGGCTCTGAGATGACTGCAGTGCTCGCGCAGCTCTTGCCTGCGCCCCGGTAACGGATACAGCAGCGTCTAACCCGTTGATCCCTGATTGCATTTCTCTTTTAGCATCTTTAAGAGCTGTTCCCATGCTAGCGGACAGCCCTTTTTCAAAGCCCTCACCACTAAATTTTCCAATCTCTGCAAACACCTTAGACGGAGATGCAATACCAAGCACATCCTTTACGCCGTCCACAAGCCCTCCGAAAAATCCCGATACTTTTTCGCCAAGCCATTTAATTCCGCTGGTAATGCCGTCCCATAGACCGCTGATTATATCCTTTCCAATCTGTACAATTCTGCCTGGAAGTTCCTTGAACCAGGTGACAATGCTGTTAACAACGTTACTCACTGCCCCCTTGGCTTTTTGCAGCATATCGGAACCCCATCGACCGATGTTGCTTACAGTTTCAGTCAACCATGTCCAGATGTTCCCCGGAAGCTCCTTGAACCAGCCGACCACAGTGTTAAACGTGTTTACGACGGCTTCCTCCGCTTTCCGCTTCATGTCAGATCCCCATTGGACGATTTTATTCACCGTTTCGGTTAGCCACGTCCAGATTTTTCCCGGGAGCTGGGCGAACCACTGAAAAATCCCCTCGATAATCTGCGGTAGTTCGACCGTTACCCAATTCCATGCATCCTGACCAAATTTTATGATATGTCCTAATACCTGGCCAATCGCGTACCCAATTTTCTCCGGCAGGCTGTTGAACCATTCAATCACACTTTGAATCCACGAGGGGATCGTTTCGGTGAAAAACAATATAATGGAATTCCATATTCCTTCAAAAAACCGCCCTACGCTTTCCCATATGCCTGCCCACCAATCGGGAATTCCTTGGAACCATTCAACAACCGAATTCCAAGCGTCCGGCAATGTCTTTGTAAAGAAATCCGTAATCGCTCCCCAGACTGCATCAAATACACCTTTTATTGCTTCCCACGCGGCGCTAACGGAATTCCGGAAATCCTCGTTGGTGTTCCACAGTGTGATAAGAGCGGTTACAAGGCCCGCGATGAGCGAGATAATTAATACGATTGGGTTCGCGTTCATAGCTGCGTTCATGGCCCATTGAGCCACGGTCGCTCCTTCATTGGCCAGTTTAAACGCCTGAATGGAGGTTACCACTCCGTCTATCAGCGTCGCCACTTTCCACGCAGCGAAACCAGCCCCTATCCCGGCGACTGCGGCAATGATCGTATCTTTGTTCTCCATCAAGAAATTACCGAATTCCAAAACTTTAGGAACCACAACATTGATGAATTCAGAAAACCCTTTCGAAATGGATTCGGCTATACCTGTAAAATCTACATTTTCAGTCAAAGAAAGAGCAACGTCGAGCACGCGGTTGATTCCTTCGCGAACGGATGTGGTAACCGGCTCTACCCGTTCGGCCAATTTTGACATGTTATCCTGGAAGTCCGCTGTTGCCTGGTTGCTTTTTACCAAAGATTCGTTGTTTTCCTGCCACGCCCTTCCGGCAGATGCCAGCCCTTGATCCGCCATAGCCTGCATGACTAAATTGACACGTTCGGCCTGGCTTCCCGCATCTTGTAAAGCAAGGTTAAAATAGTCTTCCGCTGACGTTGCGTTCCGTACTGCGTCGTTCCATTCCTGATTCGCTTCGGTACTATCACGCAGGGCAACTCCAAAGGTTTCGCCCTCGCTGCTTCCCCAATTGAGTACATCGGCAAATGTGCCGGTGACCTGCCCAGCTCGGATGGTCTCGTTGATTGCCTCAGCGAGTCCGTCAATGGGGATGCTGTCTCCGTAGGTCGCCCAAGCGCCGATTGTGCTGTTGATCAATTGACCAAGTTGTTGTTGGGATAGCCCCAGTGCCTGGAGATTTGCGGTCGTGGTTGCCGCCGTTTGATCATCGGCAAGGACTCCATACAGGGTACGATAAGACTCTGCGGTTTCCTCTGCGGTGTACCCTGCTTTTTGGCTGGATACCTCTAAGCTCCCCATTATTTTCTGGTATTCTTTGGTTTCCTCCACTAAATCAGATATAGCTCCGGCCAAGGATTTTACGCCCTCAATAATTGCCCCGGCTGTCAAATTGGCTTTTAGCGCGTCTCCGAACCCAAAGGAAGTCTTTTCGGCCCGCTCCATGCTGTCGTCCACGCCATCCACCGCATCGTCCAGCCCGTCCAGTTGAGACTCCAATCCGCTCAGGCTGGCCTTTGCCTCGTTGACTGCTTGACGCCATTTTAAAGTTTGTGTGGCCGTTTCCCCGTATTCCCTAGATGCGGCGGACAGCCCTTTTTCAAGCTGTTTAACCCGCTCTTGCTGCACTGCAATTTGTTGGGACAGAATACGCGATTGTTCCGTCATGGCGTCCTGGCTGTCTGCGTTTTTCCCGAACTGCGCAGTGACAGCCTTCATTTCGCTGTCCAGGGTTTTTGCCTGTTGGATAATGTTATTCAGTTGTTTTCGGTATTCCGCTTCTCCGTCAATCCCGATTCGAGGTCCAATGTTTACCGCCATGCGATCACCTCAGGTCAATCGCCTCCTCAAACCGGAGGCGGCGCTTTTTCTGCTCTGGCTCCGCGCCGTTATAAATGGACAGGCAGGCGATCATGTCACACATCTCCGCGTAAGCTGTGTGCATAATCTCCTGCCTGTCCATGTGTAGCATCCGTCCATAAAACAGAAACCACGATAGATTAAGCTCTATTCCTGCGGGCCGGCGCCCTTTGTTTTTTTTTGGCCTTTTGCCGCGTCGACGCGGACGGTCTGTCCGCCCATCTGCTCCTTCAGGGCATTGACAACAGGGATCATGATGTCCTGATACTCCGACATAGAGAGTGTGATGATGCCGTCCAGCGTCAATGGATCTGGCGTATATCCTGGCTCCTCGTATTTACGTTTATTTTCCGCTGCTCTAGACATGGCGACGGCGATTTTTGCGGTTAAAAGCATGCTATCCCCAATGGGCATGGCCGCAATCTCATCCAGGCGCTGAATATCCCGGCCCGGACACGCCTCTCCAATGTCGGCAAACGCCTGTACCGTCAACGCGAGTTGATATTCTTTCCCCCGCACAGTAATGCTATTGGCCATCGCTTACTCCTCCGTTATGTTCAGTATCTTTTTGAGCACCGCGATACCGTCTTCCTCGCTCGTCACGTCGGCCGCCACCTTTTTCCATACCCGGTCGTCGGAGTCGTCCCGCATCAGGTCGGCGGTGAGCTCCTGCGTCTGCCAGTCAATCTGCTCCTCCTGTGTCGCCGCGCTGGTTGACGAGGTCTGGAATCTGGCTTTAGTCAGTACGATTGGTGCCCAAGTAACCACGCCGCCACTCATATATCTTGCTAGGAAGCCGATGCCCACATAAGGCGGTTCGGCAGCGTCGCCGTAGCTGTATACGTCCACCGTCTTTGATTCACCGTACGATACGCTTTCCGGCTCCGGCAGCCCAAAAACAAACTGTTCAGCCTCCTCGAGCAACCCGTCCACCGTGAGAGTAACGGTTCCACCGGTAAAGTTGCCTGGCACCGTTTCCGCCTCTACGTTTTCAGCGTAAAAAGGATTGCCGTCCCCTACCTCCGGTTCAATGCTGACCTCCACGCCCCGGGCAAGTTTCATGCCTTCTGAGTAGGCCACCGTTCCGCCGGATGCGCTGTACTTTGCCACAAACAAGTTCGAAAAACCCGTGCAAACTTTTCCTGCCGCTGCCATATCTTCCATCCTTTCTACAGCAAAAAAGGACGCCATCGCGTCCTCATCCCATGATTTTTTCTGTTTCTTCATCGATTATATTTTGCATTGCCTTGACCGCCGACTTCTGCGTTCTCCGCACCGCCGGACGCACAAACGGCGTTTTTTCTATCCAGCTTGCGCCGGACTCTACCCCCCGCGCCACGAGTTGGTTCGGCTGTCCCTGCGGATACTTATCTGTCTTTATGCTGTTATATCCATCAAAACCAAGTTTGACATGCAGATACCCGTCGGTTTCCTCCATTTTGGATATGCCAAATCCGTCGAGCAGCCCCTGTTTTCCCCGCTTGGTAACGCCGCGGACGGGATGCTCCGGCGTGCCGTAGCCGCTGCGCTCGGGCAGGGCGTTAATACCCTTGCGCACCTCGTCGGCGACGATGGCCGCCGCCGCGTAGACCGCCTTGCCCCCGGCCGCTTTGGAGCCGGACGCCAGCTTGGACAGCTTGAGTTCGTATTCCTCCATCCCCCGCATGGTAAACCGCGCCATCACGCCGCCGCCTCGTACACCCATTCGTAGTGCAGCAGGCCGGCTTCATCTTCATACTGCACCGAATTGAGATATACCGCCACCCCAGCAGTGTCCAGCGCGCGAGGGATTGCCCTGATCAAGGGATCGGATGCTGTCTTGGTGTAGAGATCAACCGTTCCCTGGTCGGCCCGTTCGGAGCGATGGTCCCCTGATCGAAATACATTTTCCCCATCGTTGCCGTATACAACATACGGGACGCTTTTGTTCCCTCTGGCGGTATAGTTATAGACGTTCTGCGCGCAAGACAGCAGGGCGTTTTTTACCGTCTCATTCAAGCCCGCTCACCCTTTCTAGTGCGAGGTCGGTCATTGGCAGACCGTCCTCATCTAAAATGTGTTGTACCTGTACGATGCGGTAATAGGTCCCGCCGATTTCAGCGCGATCAGTTGCCGGAGAAATTTCCCGGTTTCGTCGCACCTCGATCATCAGATCGATCTGATCATCATGCGCCATGGCAATATAATACCGATTGACCCCCACCGTTTTTTCGCCGAAATAGGATTGCCACCATTCCGTCCAATTATAGGACGGCATTTCTCCCGGCTCTGCCGTATCGGTCTGCCGGTAGATGGTGACAATGCCGCCGTCAAGGAGCATTGCCACCATCCCCTCGCGAAAAGATCCGGTTGTTAAGCGCCCAACGGAGCATGCGCGGCATCCCCTCATTGGTGGCGCGCTTGCGGAACAAATAGGCCGCATATAGGATGACGAGTTGCGCGTCCTCTATGCTGTCCGTCAGCGCTACGCCCTCGCGGGCGATCATATCCTTTGCGGCGGCGATGAGTTGACCGAGCTGCGGATCATAAGCCGTCCCGATTATGCCCAGGTCGATTTTGAGCAGTGACATCATCTCATGCTCGGTCATTAGTTATCCCTCCGATCAAGCCGACGCTTTTGTCACCTGCACGGTGTATACACGCACTGCGTTACCCTGTTTTACGGTTACGGTCAGCGGATGCGCCTTGCTGTCGGCTACCCATGTCACCGTCCCACCATTGCGGACGTTGGAACCGTTGTACGCAATGGCGATGTCCGCCCCAGCCTGGCTTGCCGTTGCCTCGATTTTCGCCGTAGTTGCCGACGCGGCTAGGGTGTAGCTGTAAGTCCCCGCATTAAACGCCGGGGTGAGGCTCTGGCTCCCGACAGCCAGCGCGGTCAACTGTGCTTCGTTGGCCGTATCAGCCGCAAAGTCCATAACAGTGGTGACGGCAGAACCGCCGATGTTGATAGCCACAAATGCGCCGGGGATAATCGGCGTGCCGTCAGCCCGCTCTCTTCCGCGGTATACCGTGTTATCCTGGAGAAACTGGACGTGCTCGGACATGTCGATCACCGTGCCGGAACGCTGCGCCCACAGGTATAGGTCGCCGTACCCGCCGATGATATCGCCGTCTGGAATAAATTCCAGGATGTCGATATCACCGTTCACGATGGGCAGGGTGCCAAACACGTTCGCCACAATGTCGCCGCTGGCGGTGAAGGCGATCACTTTGGATTTGAGCAGGGAATACGTCTTGGAATTCATCGCCCAGAACTGGTTTCCGCGGCTGTACCGGGTGAATGTGTTCCCGGTGGCCAGCATGAGCTGGGACCAGAAGGCCGCCCCGGTCAGTTCGTCGTCAATCTGGATGATGTTGGAGGTGTGCAGGTCCACCCATGCCGGGGCGTTGGCTGGATAATCCGAAGGGGCCGCCGTCTGCGCCAGACGGGTCACGATTCCCAGCGGCATTTTGGAGGCCGCGCCCTTTCCATACAGGATGGCCTTGTCCTTGGAATACCCCAGGGATTCCGAAATCATTTCGATAATCCACGCGGCGAGGGCAACGTCCGAATCATCTAGCAACGCATTGCATACCGGAATGTACCCGGCTACCTTGTAGCCGTCCACGGTAATCTGGTTAAATACAAAATTCAGTTCGTTGATCGCGCCGCACATCTCCGTCCATACGGCCTCCGGTGCGGTTCCGGCAATGGTCTGTCGCGCTTCGCCGCCGACGTTGCGCACCCGCACACGGTTGAGCAGCTTCGAGTAGCGATACATATTTTCCGAGATCAAATCTAGGAATATTACCGGGACGTTCAAGTCTCCTCCGGAAATCGCGCGGGTATGGCGGATCTCACGAAATCTGGCCAGGAAACTCTTTACGTCCTCCTGCCGGATGATGGCCTCCCGCCGTTCCATCGGCAACGCATCGAACGCGCGGATGTTTTTGGGGAGGGCACGGATGTCGATACTTTCGTTGGACATATTTCTTTCTTCCTTCCTGAAATTTTCTTTTCCCATCTCGGGCGGGTTCTGGTTGGCGATTTGCTCCAGTTCGTTCTCCAGCCCGGCGATTTCTCCGGTTAAGGTATTCTTAGCCTCTTCATGCGCCTGTCTGTCGGCGTCAAACTGGTTCACCATTTCTTCGACGGCGGCTTTGTCCTCTTCGGATTCCGCTTCGTCAATGGCGGCGGCTAGTTCCGATTCCCGCGTCTGAAACTCGGCGTCCCTGGCCCGCAGCTCCTCCAGCCTAGCCTTTTTGTCGGCGATTTGCTTATTCAACATCAACACTCTTAACGCCATTTGCTTTCACTCCTTCAATTTTTTTCGCATGGCATTCCGCCATGTTTGTGTCTGTCTTTTTTTGATTTCCTCGTAGTCCTTTTTCCGCGCACTTACCAAAGTTGCCTCGTATGCCGGGAAGGTTACAACTGAAACCTCATACAGATTGACTCCCCTAATCGTCCAATGCACCGACCCGTCATCACGGTAGTCGGTTTCCTCCGCGGTGATGTCAAATCCAAAGCTGCACTGGTCCACATCGCCCCGCCTGACCCGCTCGTACAAGTTCATGGCGTCACTGTCGGCGCGGTTGATTTTGATCCGTCCCCACAGTCCGTGCGAATCTTCCCGTAGCTCAAGAGTGTCCGCCCGACTCCTTCCGAGGACTAGACGGCTTTCGTGGTCGATCAAGGCGCGCACATCGTTCCCGAGCGTGTCGGAAAATGCACCGGGAGCCACGCTTTCCGTCGCGCCCGGCCACAGTTCGTAATCTGTGTTAAACACCGAGAAATACCCCTCGATATACAAATCCTCGTTTTCTTCCCGCGTTTGGAATGCGGATGGAATGCTCCGCACCTGCCGGTATTCTCTCATTTGCTTTCACCTCCGTTCAACTTGCTTTGTTCGCCCGACTTAGCTACTGGGATGTAATTTTCAAGGATGAGCAATTCGTCTAGCCCTTCCAGCGGAGCCATATCTATCCATCCTCTCGCCTCGTTCCCGGTCATAACGCCATGTTCAAAAAGGGACACAGCCACGCCGGAAAGCTCTTGAATGTCATAGCTGTACAGGCTCCTTGAATTGAATCTGAAATACAAATCAGGGCTATTCAGAAGTTTTTTGGTCAGTTCCTGCTCTATCCCTTTGGCAATCGGCATGATCGTCGTTGAAATGAAATTATTCCACGCCTCTTTGTGGTAATCCCCAATCCCTAAAACGAACGACGGTACCCCAAGAATGGAGGCCACCGTCTTCTTATCGAGCTGCACCATATCCGACAACGCCAGGTCGGACAGCGACAGCGGCCGGATTTCCTGTACCTCAAACTGTTCGGCGGGAATTAGCCAAGGCTCTCCCGCCTCGTTGGTGTTAATATATTCGTCCAGTAGCTTGGCGCGGCCCTCCCGACTAGCGAATTCCTCGGTCAATGCGTCCACTTTGACGATGATGGATGGCTTCCATTTGGAGGACATAAAACCTTTTTCCGTTGCTGCTCCCTGCTTGAGGTTGTCTGCCACATCCTTAAGCGCGACGCGGTACCCGTCTCCCATCCACGGATAGGTCTGGTTTGGATTGGTGACAAAATGCAGCACATCGTCCGGGTTGTACTCGTGCCCACTGATCACTACCCGATATCCAAAAGGGCCGTCCGGAATAAACGACACCATTTCCGGCGGAATCGGGTGCAGGTCGTCAATCCAGTATTGTCCCTGCCGGTATCCGTATTGAGGCAACACTACGGCGTTGCCGTTTCCTCCCAGCAGCATAGTTTTGACAATCCAGTGGATAAACGTTGCGCGGGTCATTTGGCGGTTCGGGTAGATATCCATTTTCTTGGACAGCTCGTTCCGTTCCCTCACATCTCCCCGATCCGTGTTGCGCATTAACTGGATTGTCATGCTGGAGATCAGTTTTGCAATCCGGTCTATACAGGTCACGATTTCCGGGTTGTGCGCCAACGACGTATAGCCCTGCACACACAGCGTGTCATAGGCGTCCTGTGTGCACAGGTATCCGACGCTCCGTTTCGGAGGTTCCGCGCGCGTCCTGGTCCCAGCCTTCTTTTTCTTTGCCATTTATTCGCCCCACCACGCTTTCGCTTTTTTTGACCGTTCCATATTTTCCAACTTCCGGATACACGCAAAAACCGATGCGTCGAACAGGTCGATTCGATGCTCCGGCTGGATTTTTTCATATTGGATCATGTCGTCTGTCTTCTCCACGGCCCTGACGTTTTCCACGCAATATTCGTAGGCAGCAGAGTGCAGGTAATACAGCTTCTCGTTTTTGGCTCGCTCTTCGATATGGCGGAACCCTTCGGATTTTTTGTAGTAATATTGCGGCTGGTCGACGATGCTGAAATGCGCCGCTTTCATGCCGAGAAAATATTCCCGGCAAAACTTCCGGTCGTGGCCGACCTCCTTGATCTTGAAACCCCGATCCCGCATGGCGATAAACCAGTTGACGACGTCCGCGTGATTGACGGTTGGACTGTTGCACAAAGTGAGAAATCCGTCATCCGCCCAGCCGAACAGAGGGATGCCATCCTCGTCCGCTTTTTTATGCGCCATGACGACAGGGAAAAAAGCATGAGTGATCACGATATCCACACCTTGGTACTCCCCGTATAGGGCCGCGGCGGTTAGGTCGTGCAGCTTAGATAAATCCGCGCCTCCGTACCAGTCGACCGGCAGCCGCGCCAGCTCGTCGAGTGTCCAGTTGTACTGCTCGTCCGAGCGTCGGAATTCGTCAATATCGAAATACGCTTTCATGGCAGAGGAGTAGACATTGAGGGACTTGGCAAAGAAATCCTTGCGCTGCTGTGGGTCGTTCTGGGCCTGCAAAGCATCGTTCAAAATCTCGGCGGGACGAATACTCACACCATAAGCCGGGTTCGCCATCTCGTGTATCTTCGGGTCGGTGAAGTCAACCGTCCCGTCCTTCACACCCTCCGGGGCGCAGCACATGAAAATGAAATACTGCTCATCCTTAATGGTGCCGTCCAGAATCTTCCGGCAGTATTTCAGCCGCTGCCCCAGAAATAACTGTTCGTTGTCTCCTGCGGTGGAAATGCCGATCAGCAATTTATTGGTGTAGGCCTTCATGGCCTCCTTGAACAGGTTGTACTGCTTTGGCTGTTTAAAAGCATGAATTTCATCGCAGATAGCGATGTTGCAGTTCAGCGAATCCTGCGCATCCGGGTTTGCCGCTAGGGCTCGGATGTAAAACGATCCGTCCCCCAGATCGGCCTCCATGCTGTGCTCGTTGTTGTTGTCAATAACATGGACGTGTCCGCCGTCCTTTTGATCCTCGCCCATGCGCTTAACGTTGTAGTCCAAAAAATTGAAGCTCTCCAGCGTCTGCATCAGTGCGGCGGCGGCAATGTAGGTCTTGGCTCCACTTTTGCGGTACCACAGCGACAGTGCCCATGCCAGGGACGCGGCGAAAGATGTCTTGATGTTCTTTCTCGGGATAAAAATCAAAGCTTCGTGAAAGCGAACAATATCAGTCCCTGCCAGCTTAAAACCCACCAGGTTGTAGATGATGAATTTATGGAACGGCTCCAGCAGGAACGGAGTACCCCGAAGGGGCGTTCCGTCCAGCTTCTCGCCCTGCTGGTGGCAAAGTGTTTTTTCGATGATCCCGATACAGAACTCCGGCGCTTTGCCGTCCATCTCGTAGACGGGGTTTTGCAGATCGCGAAAAAAGCGGTCGACCGCCTGCCTGAGTTCCTTACATGCGGGCTTACGGCCGTCCTGGATGCTCTCGGCGTACTCCATCACGTCCAACCAGTTCTTACCTCTCAAGACTTTGCAACGCCGCCGCCAAGCCGGACGGCTTCTCCTTTTGCAGGGCGTCCCCTGTCAGCTTGCGGTAACTGCTCGGGGTCAGCCCCAGTTCCCGCCAGTACGCCAGGGCGGATTTGTTGAGGTCATCCCATAGCACAAGAAGTGGATTTTTGCTTAAGTTTGTCGCGCCTGCCTTGTTGGTGTATTCGACCGCCGATTGCCCCCCCGAATTTCGGAACTCCTTAAAAGTTCGGTCTCGTTGTTCTAGAATTGCAGACAAGGATTCCACCACCGAATCGTAGGCGGGATCCCGGATTCCCAGCGCATCCATTTGCTCAAAAATCAACATCTTCCACCGGTTCTTAGTCACCCGAATCCCCCCTTCGCGATTTTTACCTTAGAGTTGGAAAGAGGTACCCACCCCATTAGAATAAAAAAGAAAATTTGCCTATGCGATAGGGGGGGATACCCGTCGCATCCATTCCCTTCCTAACGCCGTCAACGCTCCCGTGCTCCGGTCGTGCATTGCATTGTGCATTGGCTGCGACAAACTGATTAGGTTCCAGTCACACCAAGCGTATTCCGGATACGCTTCCACCGGATATATGTGATGGACAGTTGTCGCCTCTACTCTTTTTCCGTATCTTTTGGACTCGCGGCACAAATACCCGTCTCTTTTCAGTATCTTTTCTCGTTTCTTTTTCCACCGCTTATTGTCGTATCGAAACATCTCCCCCGCTCCCGTCACAAAAAAATACCGGAAGCCCGCTCACAAAAGCGGACTCCGGTATTACGAGGAGGTCGTGTTCCGAGGCTTGGGCCGTCCTCCCTGCACCTCGGGACACTATGATTATACCCCTTGATTTTTTCCCCAGAAGGACAACTTTAAATCAGATGTAAATTTTTTGCGGTGTGGTAGATCAGTGTCTGCTTCCACCGCCTATATGTCCGCTCATTTGCCCCCTGCGGGTACGGTCCGCCCGATTGCACCAACCTCAGAACGGCGGCGCGGTAATCGGCGGGTATGCGTATCAATGCTTGGTCTATCGCTTCTAGGTCCCCTTCTATCCGCGCGAGACGCAATGCCTTATTTGCTGTTGGATCCCCCGGCCCGCTCCCTCGAGGCATGTCGCTCCCGATTTCCGGCGTCTCCCATATGATATCTGCCCGCTCTTCGACCATCCGATCATAATCCTGGATCAGTGTCACTACACGGCGGTATAGAGATCGCGGCAGATAATAAGGATTATTTCTATGTGCCTGGTAATTTCTCACGATCCACACCCTTTTCCATTATCGTTTGTGTCGCTTGTCCGAGGCGACTTGTATCAGGCACCCGATCATCAGCCCCAAACAGGCCGACAGGGACGCTGTAGCGGCCAATGACATGACGAGGGCTCCAAAGGTGATGGTAATCATATGTCGCCCTCCTCTTTAGCCACCGGCATACATCTATCCGCTATCTCCGCCGCACAAGCAGCATACCCGGCTAGGTCGATATAGTTGTCATCTTTGTAGCGCCCTGACTTGATGCGGGCAATCTTGAGCAGCGCCATCAACATCGCGACATCGTGTGGCTCGATGTTGCACTCAAGATAATCCGACCACAGGGCCGATATCACCCCAAAATTATCCTCCGGGCTCCCGTATTGCGCCTCTCGGTCCTGGCACACAATGGATATCGCTTGCTCTAGTGTCGTTTTTCTATTCATCGTCCGCCCTCCTGTTCCAGGCTTCGATTGCTTCAATTTTGGTATCATATAAAAATCTCCCGATTGGATAGCCGATATCTGCAACAGCAATAGGACAGTCAAAATCTTCGTCATTTGCATTTGTGTCATCATGTACTATTCCGTATGTCAAACCACTCCACGGGTCCTCTTCGTATCCCATCTCATTATGACGATTACCCTCATCATCAAATACGCCAATGTCCGGTATGCCCCCGCAAAACGGACACGGTTTCAGTTCATTCACGATTAGTCCTCCTCACGAACCGGAAGCGCTGCGCTTCGTCGTATAGCCCTCTAACGTCGCCGTCACTGTCAAAACAATATACAAACAAATACTCTGGCCGATGGATCCCTTCCTCCAACTTGTCGTAAAGAAAATCAAAATCCCAATCGATGTTAAGATTAACTACATGGTATACCTGACCGTTATAGACCACGTCGTATCCAGTGATGTTCATTTTGATTCCTCCTTTAGCGCCTCGTCTCGGCTTATCCTCTCAAAATCGATAACCCATACCCAGGGATTAGCATCCCAGCCATAGAGGGCGCGATCGGAAGGCTTGACGGTACTATCCCATAGATCGGCGAATTGCCCTAATGTAAACGCCTCGCCTACCTCCTTTAGCGATTCTTGCGGTATGCCCTCCCGGACGCATTCCGCGCCGGTTATCTCTTGCACTCGCTCCACATGTACGTCCTGCACCCTCAGAAATATCCGCGCCGCCTCCTTGGGCATATGTATGGATGGATGCCAGCCGTTGTCTCGATAACGATCCGGCCTCATGTCACCATCTGCCCTGTAGTAATACACCCCACTCGGGCGGAAATTGTCGCCAGGAGTGACGGGCAGTATCGTCCATGTCTCCCGCACATACAGGATGTCAGCCATGCGGTACGGAGCTCCGCAAAGACGTTCAATGATTTTATCGTCGGGGATTTCTATATTTTTTCTCCTGTACGGGCAAGAGAGCGCATTATCCACTTTGTCCCACCGGATTACTCTCCTGGTAACAGTCTTTCGCCCGTCCAAAATCGCCCGGACCATCTCGGTATTAAACAGTATCGGTTTCATTCAGCCGTTCTCCTCCCTTCTCCGTCTGTATTAATTCGTTGGTTTTCGTGTAGCCGCATAACGGATGCCCTAAATAATCTGTTATCTGCATCCAGCGCCTCTCGCGCCAGCTGCAACGCCTGGATATGCTCTCGCGGCGCCCCTCCCGCTCTCGCCGCGTCGATGATCTCCGCCAGGTAGGACAGGGCTTCGGCTGATGTTAGTTCTTGGCTCATATCTCACCGATCCTCCTTTGCTCGGGCCTGAGCGCCCGACAATCGCCGTAGTGTTTGCACTCCCAGGATTCACAGGCCAGTCTTTTGTTTGCGTCCTCCGGTGGGATGCTGGTCATCCAGAAACAGTCGTCCTTGAGCGCGCAATGCTTGCAATAATAGGTTTTCTGGTATTTGTTACAGGTTGATAACATCTTTTGTTTCCTCCTTGAACACATCGGCCATTCGATGGACGTTACCGTACTCCCCGTATTTGCGGTTGCTGAATCGCTTCATAGGTCTATCGATTTTGTCTTGCAAGGCTTCGAGCCTTGCCCAGTAATCGGGTAGGTAATAGTAGATGTTCTGCAGCTCCTTGCGGTTTTTGTTGCAGCAGCACCAGCAGGATACCCTGTCTAGGATTTGGTAGAGGTCTATGTAACCGCTAGCCGTTCTCGGCGTCGGCTCGTCCCAACGCCATCCCCTGTCGTAGCAATATTGTAGGGCGTCTGCCTCGGTCATCCCAATCTGCGCCAATAGGGCGATTTTCGTAGGCGCGAGGCGCTCTATCCTTTTCGGCTCATCGGCGGCAATCCCGATGTAGTGCGCATATGCACCCTTTGTTGCTCGATCCAGCGCCTGGATTTTCCTTGCGGTCCCCCACCGGCACACTCCTCCACACCATCCGTATCCGCTGTGGTTGCCCTTTTGTTTCGAGGTTATGGGCCGCTCGACCATATCCCACAGCATAGGGTTTTCCGGCTTTAGCTCCGTGTACCTGATCCCTCTCTGCGCCAGGATTTTTGTGAGCCTATCCCGATTTCGATAGATGGCCCCGAACTCCATGCCTGTATCATAGAAAATCACCTCATCGAGCGGGAGGCCGTGATCCAGAATGTAGAGTACCATTGCGAGGCTGTCTTTCCCGTAGCTTACGCTTGCCACCGTCCAATTACATTTGTTATACATATCAATACCTCCATCGTCATGGAGGCGGTGCACCTTTAAACGCGTACCTTTGTTATATTTTTGACGTGATTGTTATTCTTTTGACACACCCGTTATTTATTTATCAATTTCCCGCTCCTGGGCTTTCCAACCTTAGCTCTTGACGCGCACGAGTGGCAGCGCAAGGCTCCGCGCGTTATCGGATCTCCACAGTCGAGGCAACGGTACTTTTTAGGCTCGGACTTTTTGCGTGCGGCAGATTGCTTTTCCCCCTGTGTATGTGCGTAGGTATATCTCCACAGCTCGTATACCTCCCACGCTCCTACCGCTTTCCCGTAAGATGTGCCCAGCCGTAAGCCGAAGCGTACCATCTGCTTAATGGACGGGGTGTGAGGCATGCGTAGCCCCTGCACCACTTTGATTAGGTTTTCTTTGCTCATGCTTTCCATTTCAATGCCAGCTCCTCTTCGCTCAGAAAATTGATTCGGTTCGGCGATGCGGTTACCTCAAATTCGGCCAGATCCGCTTCCGTCATATATTTGCGTCCGTATAGATCCGCCATGTTCTCCCACACCAGCCACGGTACCCGGAAAAAGCGGCGCATCCGGATAGAGACCAGCACAAAACAGTTAGCTCCCAGTCTGTACATGTCTCCGAGGCATTGCGCTTGCCTCTCTGTTACCGCCTTTTGATATATCCGGTCTTTGTCTGTCCGTTTTGCCTCGAACGCTATGGACCATCCTCCCCGGAGCACTCCCTTGTAATCGCATTGCGCCCGCTCTCGGAATATAGCAATAAAACGCCCTCCCGGCAGCGGCTTGATCGGGGCCATCGGCTCCGGCGTTTTCTCAACGATTGCCATCCCCGCCCGGCGGTACGCCTCGCAGCTGGCGTCAATCAATCGCTCGAACGCCTCCCCTGCTCGGCGGCTTTTCCATCCCCTTATCTGGGCCTCGGGGCTTTTTGGCTTTCCCTTGTTTTCGACGCAGGACTTGTATTGTTCCAGCGTCATACCGTTTGCGCATTTCACGCCTGATCTCCTCCTTATTCTCCGCTTTTTGATATTTGTGGGCCGCGCGGCCCTTAAGCACTCTGCCGTCTCGGGTTATCACCTTATCGTCCGCCCGCAGCATCCGGTAATATAGATACGGTTGGCCGCTCACGGGAGACGTGCCCGCCTCGATGGATGCCACGTCGATCACATAACCAATCTCCGCCTCCGGGGGTTCCCGCCAAGTGTCGGCGTCTACGACCTCTATTTCCGGATCTGGGATGATTAGGTTTCGGCTGCCGCTCCACCTCCTGCCGATGATGCCGCCTTGTCCTCCCGGCCCTCTCGCCTCCTGATCGATGAGATAGGTGGCTAGAGCCTCGTAGTGACCGTCCTCATAGAGATATTGGATATCCGTCCGCCCCTTGTCCCATAATCCCCGAAGGTCCTCCGCAACGATCCCACCCAAAACCAGGTGGTGGTGTATCCCGCCTTTGGAGCCTATTGCTGTTACCGCTATGTATTTAAGCTCTCCGCCGCGCTTTTTCACCTTGCCTCGGAGCCTCCTCAGTAAGCGGGAGCGATCCTTGACGGCCTCATCCCCCCCTGGACGCTCTCCGCGCCGGTAAGTAAGGGTTAGGTATATATCGCCCGGTGTAAAGCCTGCGTTGATAATCCGGATCAGCTGTCTGCGGGCCATTTTGCCGTTGTACTTTTGGACTGCTTCTGGTGTCCGGTCGGTCTTCTCCCGCCTTGTGGCTGTGATCCCGTATCTGGTGGATATCGTCTTTTGTATCTCGATGGTGTTACCGGCCACATATCGTTTTTTTAGATACACGCTCCCCCCTCCTCTCATACCCTATCCAGGGCGGATAGTTAATACATCAATCAAGCCCCAAATCGGCTTGCTGCCGATGTTTTTTCGCTTGCGCCCGCCCCTTATTTGTGGTATAATGAAGAGGCTCGAAAGGGCGTTATATGTGAAGACCGCTGATGGGCTGCCGGGCCATTACATCAGCGGTCTTTTTCGTTGCCTCCTTTCTGTATCGGGTAATATTTCACGATCATCAACAGGTCAAATTCATGGCGCTGCTCGTCTGTCGGCACCGACCA
>QAMI01000066.1:0-49832 GCA_003150395.1 Candidatus Gastranaerophilales bacterium
CCCCCCCCCCCCCGAAATTCAATCATGACGTACATTTCAACCTCCTTTATTATGCAAATTTTAATCCAGATCTACAGGTTCTCTTTGAATTTTATCAATTGCCTCGCGGGCAGTAAAAACAAGAGCTTCAGGCACATTTTCAATCGTAGTAAACTGCCTTAAAACATCAACGACACGTTTAAAAGCTCTTACAATATCACCTTCGCCAATATCAATCTGCCCGCAAATAGATTCCCACTCTGCGCCTTCAACCCAAAGCTCAATAAGCGATGAAAAATATGGATTTATATATAATGGCGCATCCACCTGGTAATTATTTTGAATTTTCTCGATTTTACGACGAATATTTCTGATTAAATTTAAAGTCTTTCTGACAGGCTCAGAGAATGGTATATATGGAATTTCAATTCTCAAATCTTCGGTTGTAATCGCACAAATAACACCTGCCAATTGCGATGGAGTTAATTTTTCGAGAATTCCGGAGAAAATTATTTCGGAAATGTAAAGTTCGTTTTCCGAACGTATTTGTGACGTAGTTATTCCGCGTTCAGTCGGATAATCGTCTATAAGATACCCGAAATCTATCAAAACGCTTCTGTGCGCCAAAAACTTGTTCCAAAAAATATCACGCTGTCTGTCGACCTCTTTTTCAAGTTTTTTCTGACGAATATTTAGCCGCTCGATAACTTCAATATTTTTTGAATGCTTTTTATAAAGCTTGCAGGTATCGCAATGAAAGTCATGCATTTTAGCAAGCATTGCCTTTGTCTCGCGGCCAAACTGAATTGCCTCTGTTGAAAGCGGTCTGTTTTTTGTTTTCTCTTGTTTGCAAATTTTTTTGTAAGTTTGCCGGTTTTGGACATAAATATGGCGAATTTTGTCATATTCAAATAGTTCGCTGTCAGAATATTTATGCGGACAGGTAAATTGACGTTCCGCAATTTCGCGGTTATTAAGTTCAATTTGCTTTAAAATGGGCTGCAAACGTGAACCTGATGAAAAATATCCGAAACTTTTTAAAATAAGTTCCTTTGCCTCATCAAGAGAGAAGCGTTGAAGTAAATTGAGCACCATTGAATAACTTGGAGAGAAACGGCTTTCAAGGGGATTTGCGTCGCTTAAAACAAGTTCTGCAACCTCCTCCGGGGATTGAAACGGTGTTCCTACAATAGTAACATAACCGACTTCATCCATTCCGCGACGTCCTGCTCGGCCTGACATTTGCAAAAATTCGCTTGCTGTAAGCATTCTATGCCCGCTGTCAGTACGTTTGCTCGTTGAACTTATAACAGTTGAACGCGCCGGCATATTTATTCCAGCCGCAAGGGTTTCAGTAGCAAAAACAACTTTTATCAAACCTTTTTGGAAAAGTTTTTCAACCAAACACTTCCACGATGGCAAAAGTCCGGCGTGATGCGAAGCTACACCACAAAGCAGATATTCAATATGTTTGTTGTTATAAAGATAAGGATTTTCTGCGATGTAATCATCTATAAACTGACGGATTTGTGCTTGTTCTCCGGGAGTTACAAGTTCAAGCCCCGCACATTTTTCCATTTGTTCGTCGCATTTGCGGCGGGAAAATGTAAAGTAAATTGCCGGGAGCATGTCTTGTGACTGCAAGTTTCTAACAACTTCTTTTACATAACTTTTTTGTTTCATCTTTCCGTGTGCAAATTGGCGGCGCTCGGGTTTAATTCTGTTATTCAAAGCACCTGATGGCGTCAAAAGCGGAAGTAATTTTGTAGGCTGAGAACTGTCAAAGTAGAAAAACTTCAACGGAACAGGACGAAAATCAGTATTTACAAGCTCTGTTTTTGAATGAACAGTATTTATCCAGTCCGTAAGTTCTTGAGCATTTGCAACTGTTGCAGAAAGCGCGATAATCTGAACATTTGTCGGGCAATAAATAATACTTTCCTCCCAAACAGTTCCGCGCTGCTCGTCGTTCATATAATGAACTTCATCAAGCACAACATATTTTACGTCTTTCATATTATCAGCAACAGCGCCAAAATTCGTGCCATAAAGCATGTTCCTGAAAACTTCCGTTGTCATAACAACGATTTGAGCGTTGCGATTGATAGAAGTGTCGCCGGTAAGAAGACCTACTTTATCAGTTCCGTATTTTTCACCGAAATCATAGAATTTCTGGTTTGAAAGCGCCTTCAGCGGTGTTGTATAAAAAACTCTTGTTCCTTCTTCAAGTGCACGATGAATTGCGTGCTGGGCAATAACTGTCTTTCCAGCCCCGGTCGGCGCGCAAACCACAACGCTTTTACCTTCATTTATAAAATTACACGCGTCTTTTTGAAATTCATCCAGCTCAAATGGGAATTCGTGCATTATCAATCCTTTAAAAAACTATTCCTTTTATTATTATAGCATATTTTATAAATATATGAAATATTATTTGAAACTAATAGCAAAAAATTTTATTCACTGGTTTATAACTGATAAATTAAAGGAGAAAATAATGAAAATAAGCAGCTATCAATCAAATCAAACTTTCGGAATGGCGATTCATTCAAATGCAAACGTTAATAAAATTCTTCAATCAAGAATCAAAAAAGTAAAAGATTTAGAGAAATTAAATAAAATAATAGAGCAGGAAGCTAAAAACAAATCAATTGATATAACTTTATTAGCGAATACAGACAATACCACCTTATGCGGAAATATATACTCAACCAACGCCAACACAAAATTTTTCAAAAGTTATTCTGAAAATTTTCTAACAAAAATAATACAAGGCCCAGTTGGATTTATCGAAAAACTTGCTAATATTGCAGATAAACAAGCCGCAAAATATAAAGAAGCAAATTCATTAAATTTTGATGAAGTATTTAACAAATTAAAATAGCCGATAAAAAGCTCCCTTTTGGGAGCTTTTTAAATCTTATCAAATCCAGTGTATTTTCTTAAGACTTCCGGAATGATAATCGTTCCGTCAGGCTGCTGGTAATTTTCAACGATTGCTGCAAAAGTTCTTCCAACAGCAAGCCCTGAACCGTTTATTGTATGAACAAGTCTTACCTTGCCGGTTGCTTTCTCGCGGTAACGAATGTTTGCACGGCGAGCTTGATAATCACCGTAATTAGAACAGCTTGAAATTTCTTTATAAGTTCCATAAGACGGCATCCAAACTTCTAAATCCCAGCATTTGTTTGCTGAAAATCCGATATCGCCTGTTGACAAGGCTTCACGTCGGTATGGAAGTTCAAGCAATTGAAGCATTTTTTCAGCATCTTCAGTCAATTTTTCGTGTTCTTCCGCGCTTGTTTCAGGCGTACAGAGTTTTACCAATTCGACTTTATTAAACTGGTGAACGCGTATTAAACCGCGGGTGTCTTTTCCTGCTGAACCGGATTCACGGCGAAAACAGGGCGTATATGCTGTCATATATTTAGGCAGATCATCCTCGCTTAGAATTTCGTTTGCATAAATATTTGTAACAGGAACTTCAGCTGTCGGAATTAAGTATAAATCCTCATCAACACATTTATACATGTCTTCAGCGAATTTTGGAAGCTGACCTGTACCTGTCATTGTTGCAGAATTCGCCATAAAAGGCGGCAGAATTTCTTCATAACCCTGTTCGGATGTATGATAATCAAGGAAAAAGTTTATAATTGCTCGCTCTAGTTTTGCGCCTTTAGCGCGGTAAAGAATAAAACGGCTTTGTGAAAGCTTTACGCCACGTTCAAAGTCAACAAGCCCTTTTTCTTCGCATAAATCCCAGTGAGCTTTAAATTCAAAATCAAACTTTCGCGGCTCACCCCATTTATAAACTTCAACATTATCATCTTCAGAAAATCCGATTGGAGTTGTTTCATCAGGAATATTCGGAATATGCAGAAGAATATTTCGTTGTTTAGCATCCAGTTCATTTTGTTTTTCTTCTAAGGCTTTGATATCATCGCCGATTTTGCGGACATCTTCCTGAATTGCATCTGTATTTTCGCCTTTTTTCTTTAATTCGCCAATTTTTTGAGATTCTGCTTTTCTTTTTGCTCTTAATTCATCGGCTTGCGTTTGAATTTTGCGGCGTTCTTCATCAATCTTAATAACTTCGTCTATTGATAATTCCGGGTTTCTTCTTTTTAAAAGTTCGTTAATTTTATCGGGGTTTTCACGAATTAGTTTGATATCAAGCATTTTTGACCTCTTTCATCTTATTATTTATAGCAAAAATATTATAATTTAAAGAAATATTATAATCAAGATTGGATAAATCTTAAGATTGATTGCAAAATTTTAAAAATAGTGCATAATTATTATAGGGAGAATGTGTGTATGTTCAGAAAAATTGTTTCAAAACTAAATAACCAAAAGAAACAAAAAGCCGTTCAGGGAATGATTAATCCGATTTCAGCAAATTTTGAACCTGCCAAAAATGATTTTCTTGACGGACTTTCAAAACGCGCAGTTGAAATGTTTGAAAGGCAATGCGACATCAAAAACTTTTCAAAGCTTGCACTTTCTGATATGGACAACATTTCCCACAACGAAATAATGCAAGAAATGCTTAATAAAGGCGTTGTTGACCCTTTTGAAGATGAGAAACTTGCCGAACTTGCAAATAATGAGAAATTTTTAAAGGATTTAGGGCTTCTATAGTATTTCGATGAGCCTGTAAATAATTTTGAGCTGTTCTTTATTTAGGTCATTCAGACGTGATGAAATAGCATTAATTAATTCTTTGTCTGATTTTTCCAGATAATCAAAATCAAAAAGTTCTTTCATTTCAACCTCTAAAGCTTCTGCTATTTTTAAAAGCGAAGAGGCAGGGAAAGTATTTCCACACTCAATATTACTTATGCTGCGTCTGTCAAGAGAAACCATTTCTGCGAAATTTTCCTGTGATAGATTTTTTTTTCGGCGCAATTCTTTTATTCTTGCGCCAAGTTTAGCTTTGAGTGTATTCATACTAAAATGATACATTACTTTTAAAATATTTATAAGGAATTTTTCGTGGCAAAATCCTACATATTGCTAAATATAATTTCTCATGTTATAGTTAAATGTGAAATATAACATGGAGCTGAAATTATGAAAAAAACAATTGCAGACAGTGCTTCTCATTTGGAAATGCAGAAAAAATTATATTTACATGCATTTACACTAGCAGAAGTGTTGATTACATTGGGCATTATTGGAATAGTAGCGGCAATGACACTGCCAGCGCTGGTTGGAAACTGGAAAAAGAAAACCATTGAAGCACGTCTTAAAAAATTCTATTCTGTTGCAAATCAAGCCATAATTCTTTCAGAGATAAAAAATGGACCTAAAGAATATTGGCCGTGTTTTGTTAACTTATGTGACAACAGGATTTCCACAGAAAATTTTAAAGATTGGTATAACACATATTTAAATGACTTTTTAAATACAATCCATGTTGAGCATTTCAGAGATGCAGGAGGGGTAAATAGCGCTGCGTATTTTGAAGATGGCAGTCTAATGATAATTAAAAATGGATATGATATCTATTTTTATCCATTCGCTAAGGATTTTAAAAAAGAAAAATTCACAGAAGTAACTGAAGACGGTACTAGGACAAGACCTGATTGCGGGAAAAAATATTTTGCATTTTCATTTCAGCCAGGCAACAAAAAAGAAAGTTCAAAATATTATCAAGGCAAAGGCATAGAACCCTATCGCACATTAATATGCACTAAAAATGAAGAGGGTTTAACAATATGTAACACTCTTACAAGGGAAGAGCTTATCAATAATTCGGAATATGGATGTAATAAGAGTTCTCCATTCAAAGTTTATTGTACTGCTCTTATTCAAGATAACAACTGGGCAATTCCCGAAGATTACCCATTTAAATTTTGATTATTAATATTTTTTATTACTGCATCCGCGAACTCTCTTGTGCCGAGATTACCGCCTAAATCAGCAGTGCATTCACCTTTTTCAAGAGTTTTAAATAATGCGCATTCAATTTTCTCAGCGTAGTCGGGTTCGCCGATATATTTTAGCATTTCAATTGCAGAAAGTAATAGTGCAGTTGGGTTCGCCTTGTTTTGTCCCTTGATGTCAGGCGCCGAGCCATGAACAGGCTCAAATACAGCGCAATCAAGCCCGATATTCGCGCCTTGTGCAACACCAAGCCCGCCAATTAAGCCGGCACACAAATCTGAAACAATATCGCCGTATAAATTGGGTAAAACCAAAACGTCAAACTGGTTAGGATTTTGAACAAGCTGCATGCAAAGATTATCTACTAAAATCTCACGTTTTTTTATTTGAGGATAGCTTTCTGCAACCTTACGGTAAGTATCTAAGAATAATCCGTCAGAAAGCTTCATAATGTTCGCTTTTGTAACAACACAAACTTCTTTACGGCAATTTTTAACTGCATAGTCAAAAGCAAATTTGCATATTCGTTCGCTTGCATTTCTTGTAATTATTTTAATACTTTCTGCCGTATTTTCATCAACTTTACGCTCAATTCCAGCATATAAATCCTCTGTATTCTCACGAACAACAACAATATCAACACCATCAAAACGGGTTTTGACCTTTGGAAGGTTCTTACACGGACGCAAATTTGCATACAAATCAAGGTCTTTTCTTAGCTGAACATTGACCGAACGGAAGCCTTTACCAATTGGTGTCGTCACCGGAGCTTTAAGTGCAATTTTATTTTTTTTAATAGACTCTAAAACTCGTTCGGGAAGAGGAGTTCCTTCCTTTTCAATAACCTCCTCGCCTGCAGTTTGCAGCTCCCAATTAATCTTTAACCCCGAAGCCTCAATTATTCTGACAACCGCCTCAGAAATTTCAGGCCCTATACCATCTCCGTTAATAAGTGTAATATTATGCATTTAATCCCCTTTTACAATATGCAGCTTTCTTTTAAATTCTCTGTAAAATCCACAATCTGTTACTTGAAGAGAGTTTTCGAGAAAAACATCACCCTGTGCAAGCGCTGAAAGTAAAGGACAGTTCAAATCCTGAACATAATTTTGACAACTTATGCACAAATCATCGTTCTCAATAAAGACTTTAGATTCCAAGCAATACATAAAATAATTATAACTCGTATTAAACAGTTTGTAAATGAGTTTTAAAGGCGTGTTTGTTTTAAAAAATATTTAAGCTTCCGGCGGACCGTCAGGATTAATTTTTTCTTTCCAAGCTTTTATTATACGCTTTTTAATTGTTTCAACATCTTCAGGCGTGTATTTTTCGTAATTTCGCGGCATATGAATGTAACTCCAAGCGGCTCGAATATGTTCTTCGGTATCAATCGGGTATTTGTCATTTTCAGAGTCAGCAAATTTTACATCGCCATATTCATGAAGCCCTCTGTTCTTATAAATGTCATCTCTTTTTTCCATAGAAATATTTTCCAAAATAACTTACAATTTTGCATTGTACATATGGCTGAGAAAAAAGATATTTTACATTTTGTTACAATTTTAAAATTAAAGTCAATTCTTCGTCAGAAATTTTTTTTTATGTATATAAGGTTAGGTAATTTAAAGGTAGGTAAACTATGACAAGTGTCAATGGGTTTATGTCAGATGCATGGCGTGTCACAAAAGCTATGCCGGGATTTATACTTGGTACGGAAGCTGAACTTATGGGTGAAACCTTGCGCCAATCATACAAAGAGAAAGGATTTACCGGCTTTCGCCAGCAAATAGGCGACGCTTTTGTAAAAGGTATGGAAAACCATGAAAATGCAGTTAAAGCAAATAATGGCTTTTTCAGAAAAATGTGGGCGGATATAACAAGTATTATTCCGGATACAAAAAATGGCTGGAAAGAGGCCGGATTACTTGCCGAAAGTGCAAATAAAACAGGTTTGTCAAAACTTTGGCCTCAAATAAAAAGTTTGGGAAAAGTTTTCGGCAAAAGAATGCCTCTTATAGGTGCAGCATTAACTCTTGCATTTGAACTTCCAAATATTGCAAAAGCAACCTGGAATGACGGTCTTCTAAGCGGTGTTGGAGAAACAGCAAAAACCGGTGTTCGCTTAGGCCTAGGTGCCGTCGGCGGTGCAATTGGCTCTGCGCTAATTCCAATACCGCTTTTAGGCTCTGTGGTTGGTTATGCAATAGGTGATATGATAGGTAAATTTGTTGTTGGTAAATCATATTCCGAAAAGCAAGCAGAAAGTGCTCAAGCTTCAAACAACGGTCAAACAACAGCAAACAACTTCCAGTTTGATCCTAATAGTGTTCCTGGTTGCGGAAAGTTGATGAGCGATGAAGAATTTCAAAAACTCCAGCAATCATATATGCAGATGGCAAATCCCACTGCAAATGGCTTAATGATGCCGCAAGCAGGTTTTAATACGATTGGCTAAAATTAACTCCAAATCCCCTGCAACCCTGGGGTAAAAGTCCTAAGTTTAACAAAACTTAGGACTTTTCACATAGAAAAAGCAATTTTTTAATTTAAAAATACTTTATATAATTACGGGGAAATTTTAAAAAGGGAAAAATTATGGGTGACAGCCTTCAAGTTAATAATGATGTTAAGAATGCAGTGAAATATGCTGCCGGCTGGGACTATGAAAGCAATGCAAACAATGCCGGTGGTACTGCGACAACAATTGCTATTGAAAAGGGCATTAGAGGAGGAATTTCAATTTTTCGCGATAAAGAAGGCTATTTAACAACACAAAAAGATATAGAACAAACACTCAAGGGCAATTCTTTTAAAGAAACCTCAAAAAATTACCGAAGAAATCTTGATATTCAGAATATCGAGAGGAGACTAAAAAATATTGAAATTGAAAAGCTTCAAAATTCAGGACTACCCAAGCAGCAGGCTGAAAACCTTATTAACACAAGAAAATCACAATTCGGCCAGAACGTAAAACAAATGCTTGCTGACACAAAGAATTTAAACAGCAAAGATTACGCTGCAAAACTTAAAGAATACGAAAAGCTAATTGCAGAAGAAAATAAAAAGCTTCTTGAACTTAAAAAAGTTAATGCTCAGCCTGCATCAAGGATTGGTAAAGCCTGGAATGGTGTTAAAAAAGTAACAGGCTACACAAAAGGCAAAGACGTTTTGACAGATGTTATGACAAAGTCACCCAAAATGAGAAGTCTTGCAAAATTCGGACGTTCAAATGCGTTAACAGCCGTATCTTTAGATCTGGCACTTGCAATACCTGAAATTGCCGCTACAAAACAATACTTTGACACAGTAGATGAAAACGGTATCCCTATAACAGATGAAGCAAAAAAGCAAGGAACAGAAAAAGCAATTAAGCAAACTGTAAGAACTGTAGGCTTTACAGGAGTAAAAGTTGCAGCATATGCGGCTGGAAATGCCATCGGAACAGCCGCAATGGCATCCTTATGGGCGGCAAAAGGCGCGGCATTAGGCTCGATTGCACCCGGAATCGGAACTGCAATTGGCGCTGTTGTTGGATGTCTGGTCGGACTTGGCGCAAGCTATTTGGCAGGAAAAGCATTAGAAAAAACTTTCGGCAAATCTGAAATAGAAGTGGCTCAAGATAAATTTGCAGCAAATTATGCTAAATCAGTCCAGGGTGATGATGGACAGCTCATAGAGCTTATGAGTGGAATAACATTGCGAGCCAAAGCAGAACCAGAAACTGTTAAAAAATCAGTTGAAGTTTGCAATAATCTTGTAAAAGCTTGGGAAAAAGGCGAAATCGGAACAAATTCAGAATTATCAGCGCCAGCAGCAGAGCAGAAAACTCCAGCCAAGAATGAATCAGCTAAAAAGTCTGAGCCTCTATCAAGCAAGCCAAGTGAAACCGGAACTGATGTAGAACACCCTCTTGCAAAGACTTCAAGCAAGAAGAAATATAATAATCTCATTAAAATGCTTGATTATTATATCAATACAATAAGTTCTTACAGCAATTTCACACCATTTAACTTAATGTCCTCATTTATGAATATAGGAAATTTCGGCGGTAATCAAGCCTTTAGCATGCCGAATATGTCTTATAATAATATGGGACAAATCGATTTTACTATTTGATAAACAACACTTTAGTTTAACTAAAGTGTTGTTACATGAAAATCTCGCTCAGAAAGGGAAGTTGTGCATTCCAATACATTGTTTAAAAATTTTTCAATGGCACATTCCATTGAAGAAATTTCTGTCTTCAGATTTTTGTAATTTTCTTCTCTTCTTTCACGTTTTGCGTTTTCAAAAATTTCATCACGGTACATATCTACATACTCCAATTAACTTTACATAATACCCTTACGGTTATTTTTCCCAAATCTTTATAGTTTTAATTATTTTTGTTACAAAATTTATAAATATAAGAAATTCAAAATAATTTAAAGTACAATATTAAAATAATATTTGCAAAGGACATAATATGAAAACAGATTTCCAGTTGACAAGTTATGATTATTACTCAAGCCGCCGCGATATGGAGGTTATATCTGTTATTGTAGAGGCATTGAAAAAGATTTTGGAAGAAGACAAACAGCAGCCTCAACCGCTCTTTTTGAAAACTTCAGATAACCTGATTTTAAATATTGCAAGAATGGTTGTTCAAGAAAAGAAAAAAACTTTTCTTATCGGGATAACCGGTGAAAGCGCTTCAGGTAAAACAGTTTTTGTCGACAATACGATTAAAGCCTGCATAAAAGATAAAAAAGAAGGAATTTACACTGTAATCAGATGTGATGATTATTATAAAGATACTTCCAAAGAGCTTAAAGAAGCCGGAAGTTATGAAGAACTTTTCAAAACAGGCTTCAGTTTCGACACTCCGGCCGCTATAGATCTTGAATTGATGAAAAAACATCTTATGGACTTAAAACGCGGGAGAGAGATAAAATCACCGCTTTATAACTTCGTAACCTGTGAAAGTAATCCAGACGGAGAACTTAAAAAGCCAGCAAAAGTCATTTTAACAGAGGGTCTATATGTTTTGAATGAAGGCATACGGGAAATTATGGACGTAAAAGTTTATGTATTTACTCCGCTTGACGTAATTAAGGAACGTTGGTACAAACGTGCTGCACTTCGAGGAAAAACAGGAACTGCTGCTGACATGCAATTTGCAGATGTAAACAGAACTGCTCAAGAATATATTCGTCCGGCATATCAGATTTCAGATGCTGTAATTAACGGAATGGTTAGCCAGGAATATATACAACAAATTACAGACAGAATTTTTAATACGCTTATGGAGATTGTTTAGTATTTAATTGAAACGTGAGACGTGGAAAGTTCTTTACATATAAAAGAAGTTCGCATTCAGGGATAAATTTTAAATAAATATGTTATCCTGAGCAATATTTTGAGAAAATTCTGCACTACCGCTCAGAATAACAGTAATTTTTTTTCACGTTTCACTTATCAAAAAAAGAGCTTCCGCAAATTCAGAAGCTCTTTTTATATAGCGCCGGTCTTCGATTAACTCCGGACGCACCTCATGATTAATCATAAAGTTCTAGTAATTATACATGATTCTTGTTTGGCAAGGGCATGGCCTGTCAGGAAATGCTTTTACGCATCTTTCACATGGCTTAACAAGAACCTTTGCTTTACATGGGTCACATTCAGCTTTTTTAACCTTACAAGGATTGCAGTTCTTAAATCCTGTAAAAGGATTAAGGCTAAAAGAACTTGAGTTATGTCCAATTCCAATATAAGGAAGCGGGTTTAACTGGCTTATTGACCAAGCGTTGGCACTTTGTGCAGGTATTAAAAATAAGCCAAACAAGGCAAGTGTCATAAATAATCTTTTCATACATATCTCCTATAAATTTTTACGGATTAATCTCATCCACATCTTTATTTTAAATTTTTTTAAAGAAATTACGATACCTGAAAGATTAACAAGACCCGCCAAACAGATTAAGCAATAAGGTTCATATTTTAAACAAAAAAGAGTCCGGTAATATTGCCGGACTCAGTATCAAATAAAAATAGTTTAAATTACAATGCTTGTTTTGCAACAGCAGCATCTTCAAGAAGAATAACATAAATTTCTTCACCAGATTTTGCATGATATTTAAGACCCGGAGTTACAAGACCTGTTACAAGACCAACTGCAGCACCTACAGGAGTACCAATTGCAACACCTGTACCGATTTTAGCCGGGCTTGGAATGAAGGCAAAGCCAACACCTGCACCTGTACCAACAGCAGCACCGCCTGCAGTGTAAAGTAATAATTTTCCGGCAGTCATCCAGGGACCTTCTTTAAGTTCATAATTTTTGTAGAAAGGTTTAGCATTAATTGCAGTTTTGTCGCCATCCGGAGTTACAATTTCATTAATTTGAACATAAACTCTTGCATTTTTGTTAAACCATTTTTCTTTTTGAATGCCAAGAACTGTTCCGTTGAATTTTGAATTAGCCGGAATAATAAGCGTTCCTTCTTCTGTGTAGATAGGCTCTTCATTTACAAAATACACCGCTTCACCTGTTGCACTTGCTTCAGATTTGAATTTTTCAGTAAAAGCAATTTCCAAAACATTGCCTTCTTTAACAACGTTTGCTTTTTCCATTACATAAACTTCATTGTTCGGAGCGTTTTTCTTAACTTTCAAGTGCTCAATAGATTCTCCTTTGTATTGATTTTTAACAAGGTCTAATTTAGCCTTTAATCTTGAAAGAAGAACGGCAGCTTCTGCTCTTGTCAAAATATCGTTCGGGCGAAGTTCATTTTCATTCGGATAATTTACATATATGCCATATTCAAGAGTTTTAGCATAAACTTGTTTTGCCCAGCAAGGAACAGTTTTGTAATCAACAAAAGAGGATAAAGCAGAAGTATCAGAAACTTTATCTTTTGTAATATGGCTGATTACAGATTGAGTTTCTGCTCTTGTCATCAATTTTGAAGCTTTAAAAGTACCGTCCGGATATCCGTAAACGAGACCGAGCTGCTGAGAACGCAAAATATCAGCATAATTTTTGTCATTGTCAGCAACATCTGAGAATGAATTTTTGATAGAAACATTTAAGTTATCATTAGATAACAGTTTGAGCAAAGATTTCACAAAACAAATTCTGGAAACTTTGCCTTCCGGGTTAAAATTGTTGTTTTCATCAAGTTTCATAATATCATTTGAAACAACATCAACAATTTCTTTGTTTGCCCAGTAATCAGCGCTTACATCGGCAATTTTAGCCGCAGAAAACGCAGGAATGGCACAAAATGCAGTTAAGCAGAAGGCCATTAAGCTTGCAAATAATTTTTTCATAAATCTCAATTCCTCATCTTTACTAGTAAACTATTTTTATTTATGATATAGTATATTATATTCAAGATAATAATTTTTGTAAAGTATGAATTAAAACTTTAATATAAAGTTGTTATGATAGTTATATATTAAAATATTAGTAAATCCAGGAGAATGAGAAATGGACAATTTTAACATGACCAAAATAGTTGCAACGCTTGGGCCTGCAACAAACACCAAAGAAATGATTAGAAAGCTTTTTAAAGCCGGCGTAACGATGTTTAGGTTGAATTCATCACATGGCGATGTGGAAATGCATAAACAAAACCTTACATTTATCAGAGAGATAGAAAAGGAAGAAAATGCTCTTATTCCAGTTCTTCTTGACCTCCAAGGGCCAAAAATCCGAATAGGTATGCTTCCGAACCCTATTGAACTTAAAAAAGGTGATATATTAAAATTTCGTCATCAAGATGAGGTTACAGGAGATATTTTACCTGTAGATTACAAAGGAATGGCTGATGATGTACATCCTGGAGAACTCATTCTTATTGACGACGGCAAAATTCAACTTGAAGTTCAAAAAATTGAAGATAAAATAATATTTGCAAAAGTTCTGACAGATGGGCTTCTTAAGCAAAGAAAAGGCATAAATATTCCAGGTTCAACCGGAAGTATTGAGGTTTTGACAGAAAGAGACAAAAAGTTTGTTGAATTTGCGGCCAATAATGAAATAGATTATCTCGGATTATCTTTTGTAAGAGAAGCTGAAGATGTTATTAAACTTAGAGAACTGCTTAATAAATACAACAAACCCGAAATAAAGATAATATCTAAAATTGAAAAACCTCAGGCCGTTGAAAATATTGACAGTATTATTGAAGTTTCTGACGGAATTATGGTTGCAAGAGGCGATCTGGGTATTGAAATTTCAACAGAAAAAGTTCCTATTGTCCAAAAAACAATTATAAGAAAATCAAATGTAAAAAGAAAAGTTGTAATAGTTGCGACACAAATGCTTGAAAGTATGATAGAAAATCCAATTCCGACACGTGCTGAAACAAGTGATGTTGCGAACGCAATTCTTGATGGAACTGATGCGATTATGCTTTCAGGAGAAACAGCTGCCGGGGCATATCCAGTTGAAGCGGTTACAATGATGAAAAAAATTGCAGATACAGTTGAGCATTCGCCATTTATGCGCAGAAACAAATTCCCTTGGAAAATGACAGAAGAAGAAAAAGACAACCAAGCAATGGCAATAGGAATGTCAATTGCAGATATGTCAAAGAAAATGCCGATTAAAGCGGTTGTTGCTCTTACTGCCAGCGGATTTACAGCCAAATTTCTGTCTGAAGGCAAGTTAAGTGTGCCAATTTTCGCTTGTTGTCCTGAGAAAAAAGTTTGCAGATACATTAAACTTTATAGAGGCGTTAATCCTGTTGCTATTGACTTTGATGGAAAAATTGACCGCCCTGCACTGCAAAAAATTGATGAATTTCTTACAGCTCAGCTGCATTTCAAAAATGGCGACACTGTAATATTTACAGGGTCAGTGCCTGAACTCTTAGTTGGAGGCACAAACTTTATTAAAATTCATGTCATAGGTTCAGCAAACTAAGCAAACTAATTTTAACAAGTTAAAATACAAAAACCCGTCTTTAAAATTTTTTCTTAAAAGACGGGTTTAATATTCTTATAAAAAAATTATGCTAAAACAGAAAAAGTATTTTTAGCATTTTGTTCTTGATGTTTTTTTGCCATTTTTTCTTGAAGGCTTGCAATTTTGTAAAGAAGTGAATTGGAAGCCAAATCCAGACTTAATTTTTTGTCCATTTGATGCAGCATTGTAAGATTATTTTCTCCGCCAAATGTGCTATTTGAAACAGCATTACTCATTTGAGTATAGTTTTGCATTATGCCAAAAGCGGCATTGTTCATGCTTTGTGCTGCGTTAAATCTTGCAATTGATGAAACTAACATTTACCCTCACTAACCTGGGTATTTATACCCACCCAAAACCATGTCTTACTTATTAATTTTAAAACATAGTTTATATTTTTGCAAGTAGTAAATTTGATTATTTTAGTGTAAAGTTTTGTAACAGTTATGGCTAATTCTGAAATTCTATAATAAGTATATATTTTATATATATAAGAGAAACATTAAATATCATGAGAGATATTAAAGAGAGATTATCCGTTAAATAAAAGAGAGATACTTAATTCCTTCCTTCCTAGAAAAAAATTTCAGCCCCTTTAAAAGGGGCTTTTTTTTGAAAATAATTATCGCGAGGCATCCTCGACAAAAAGATATTTAACTAATTTTGAAAATATAACGGGTACAATTGAAACAACAATCAAAACCGGGATAATTCCCTTTGCCTGTGCTACAAAACCTATTGCAGACATAAATATTGCAACAATTCCCCATGCAAATCCGTTTATAAAACCTCCCATAATACTTCTATACTGAGGAAGAACACTTTGTGCCATAACCATTGTAACAGGCTGTGCAAGCATTGTAACAAAACCTATTATGACAAAAATTGCGGCAGCCAAAAATGGTAAAGTTTTATAAGTAAGTGCAAAAAGCACCATAAGCGGAAGTGTTGACATCATTGAAATATAAAAAATATTTGCAGTTCCTGCCTTTTTCTCAAAACTTCTGCTGAAAATTGAGCCCACGCCGCCAGCTAAAATAAAGCAGAATAAAATTGTTCCTATATAAAACGGTTGATAATCGAGATTTTTCAGCAGAAACGGAACTAAAATCAAACAGGAAGTTGTGACAAGAGTTTTTAGTATTGCAATAATAATTAAAATTTGAAGTTTTTTATTCGTCAAAATATCTTTAAAGGCTTTTGTAAATTTTAAATTAGGTTTTTCTGAGGAATTTGAATATATTTTAGGGACGAACACGAACATAAGAGAAGCTGTTAATAATCCGGGAATACAAAGAACCGGCATATGCGAAAGGCCCCAGTATTGTGCAACATAAGCAGATAAAAGCGGTCCAAGAGAAAATCCGATTGATCCCATCGCGATAAAAATTCCCATGGTTTTTGCAAGGTCTTTCTCTGCAAATTTTACCACAAAACCTAGAGCCTGCGGGTGAAAAAAGCTTGAACCAAGGCTCCCCAGAATAATACAAAGGATTAAAAGAAATACTTCATGAGAAGCTGGCGCAATAGAGATAAAAATAGATGTGCAAATTAACCCCCAAAAAATAAACACGCGTTTGACAATGTTATCAGCGAAAAATCCAAACAAAGGCTGCAACAACGAAGAAAAAATATGCGACATACTTAAAATAATCGTTGCAAAAGCCATTGAAATACCTAACTTTGCAGCTATAAACGGCATAATTGGATTAAGAATTCCTGTGTAAATATCATTTACCAAATGCGCTGAATTAAGCCATAAAATGGGGTTCTTTTTTGTAACATCTTTAACCATAAATTTATAAAAGCATTAAAATGCACAAAAATCAATTAATCAATGTTTTTCTTTTTTTATGCAAAAGATAAAACATGAGAGTAATTGCAAATAAGAAAATAATCACTGAAATTATTTGTGCAATATGAATTCCGCCAACATTCATCGCACTATCAAGCCTTATTCCTTCGACAAAAAATCTGACAGCTGAATAAAGCATAAGATAAACACAAAGTGTAATACCCTCAAATTTTACGCCAAAACTTTTAATTAAAAAAAGTAAAAATACAAATATTGCAAAATCCGCTGCGCTTTCGTATAAAAAAGCCGGATGAAAATATTGAACCTGCTCAAGCCCTGACGGACGATGCGAAAGCGGGATAAATAATTTTATAATTCCATCGTAAGGAATACCAAATGCTTCATTATTAAAAAAATTTCCCCAACGTCCAATGCTTTGCGCCAGAACCGTTCCTATAGAAAAAACGTCAAGAAGCCTTAAAAAAGAAATCTTATATTTTCTTGAAGCAAGCCAAAGTCCTGCAATTCCGGCAATAATTCCGCCATGAATAGACATTCCGCCTCCCCTTATGTAAAATATTTCGAGAGGATGCTGGAAATAATACGTAAAATTCACCAGACAATAGTAAAGCCGTGCTCCAAGAATTCCAAGAATAAGCACAAAAGGCGAAACTTCCCAGATTAAATCAGCTTTGCCATCTTTATAAACTTTATCATACACAACTTTTGCTGTAAAAACAGCTACAAAACAAGCAGCAGCAAGAATTACTCCGTAATAATAAACGGGGAAATTAAAAATTGTAAATGCAATATCACCCGGTGATTTTAAAATCATCTTTAGCCTGCAGTGTTAGTTTGAGGAGTTTGGTTACCGGCTTTTTCTTCGTTAAGTCTTTCGATTTTTTCCTTAACTTCTTCACCGTCTTGTATATCGGCCCCTTTTTGCAGATAAATTGTATAGTTATTAACAGCTTCGGTCAATAAATCATTAATAAGTTTTTCAGCATCAGGAGTAATTGTAATTTTTTCCTGTTTCTCAAGTTCTTTTTCATCAACCTTAACAGGGTTGCCATTTTCGTCAAGTTTTAAAACACCTTTAGCAAGGTCAACAGAAAAATCTTCTTCCGCCACGGCAAGAGAATAGTAAGCATCAGCAAAATCAGGATTAATTTCTATAGCTTTTTTATAGGAAGCAATCGCATTAGGATAATCCTCAGCCTGAGTATATGCAACAGCAAGATTATAGTGGGTTTCAAAAACCGTATCATCTAAATCAACACTGGATTTCAAACGTTCAATAGCATTTTGGTAATCACCTTGCTCAATATAGCCTTTAGCTTTATTGTTAAGCTCCTGGACAGCAAATTTATTTATACACGCAGTCGAAACAACTGATATAAACAAAATACTGACCAGCAAAAGTGCTTTCTTCATTACTCATCATCCTCTTATATTAACTGTTGTAAATGTAATTATAAAATAAGCAAAAAAATTTGGCAAATTTTATAAATTTAAGTTACAATTAACATGAAAAATATAAACCGTCCATGTAAACTATTTTGAAAAGGTTAGGTTTATAGAAAAATACAGGGGCAGAAAACAGGAGAAACCTAATGTCTGATGATAAAATAATAAGATTAGGAGAGAAACGCGAGCACACATCAAAAACTGAAAGTGAGCCAAAAGACAAAGATGAAAACAAAAGCTTTGAACCAATTTACTGCAGTTTTTGCGGTAGACCAAATACTCAAGTTCTAAAAATGGTAAAAGGTCCCGGAGTAAATATCTGCTCTGAGTGTGCAATGATTGCCGTTCAATATTTAATTTTGAATGACAGAATGCCGTCTGCTGATGCACAAAAAATTCTTGATGCCTTCTGGGGGAAAGCAAAAAGATGACAGAGTTAGTCAAGCAGCTTAATCCTTTTGAAGTTAAAACTTATCTTTTGAAGATTATTGAAAATTTCAGCGCGATAAACGATTTAAGTGTGCTGAAAAATTTAAATGTTGACATTTTAGACGCGCAGCAGGATAAAAAAACAATCGTTAAACTGCTTTACAAAGAACTAAACAACGCAACCGAAAGCAACCAGTATATTTTAAGAATTCTTCTTGAGCGTTATGCGGATAAAACTGATTTAACATCTCATTTGTGGTCAATGCTGAAAAACAGCATGATTTCTAATGAAACAAAAATTGTAGTATTGAATTTTCTTCGTGATATTGATTCAAACTTGTCATACGACGAGTGCGGCCAGTACCTTGAAAACGAAGAAGAACTTGTAGACAGTGACACAAAACTTCTTTTAAAAAATGCAATTATCAACCCCGAAGTTCAGATTGATTTTTTAGATTTTGTGAATTCCCTTAATACAAAGGATAAAATCACGCTTATTGATTCTCTAGGCAATGATTATTCTGAAGACGCACTTGCAAACATTCTTGTTCCGGTATTTTTATCGAACCCGTATTCGGAAGAAGGGATGGCAGCTCTTAACAAACTGGGCGAGTCTAAATCCCAGCTCGCATATCATGCGCTTGACGAAGCCTTGAAATATGCAAAAGAGGATATCCGGCAGCCAATAAGAAAAAACATTTCAAAACTTAAACTTGCCGGAATTAGAGAAGACAATACTCATGAATTTTATAAGGCACTTCTTGTTGATACAAAGCCTTACTTCTTTTGCTTGACTTATCCTGACGGGCATGGACAGCAAGCACTTATTTTCACACGAGAAAAACAAAACGAACGAATCCAGTTTGTTGCGGTCGTAATTGATGATTACAACGGAATTCGCGACTGTTTTGGATTTAACGATATCTCAAAATTTGAGTGTGACAAGATAATTGAAAGATTTTATCAGGACGAGCAGGTTTTGAAAATTACTCCGGAAGCACTTAAAGCAATTCTTTTAAACGCGGAAAAACTTTCAGACAAATTCCCGTACGAATATATCTGCTGGAAAAATCTGCTTGCTGACATAGAGCCGGAAAGCATTGATATTAAAGCAATCCTAAATAAAAATCTTTCACCTGCCGAAATCTCTGAAACGGATTTGGAAAAACTTTACAGTGATGAATTTAGCCGGCACTGGTTTATGGAATACGGCTATGGCGATGAATTCAATGAGATGATTGATATTCTGAATTTTCGGCTGCAAAATAAAGAATATAAAATTGACTTTGATGCGATAATAAACCTTTATCTTCCAAAGATTTTCTACACTGAGGAACTCAAAATATGGCGTGAAAGACTTGTTATGTGTGCTTATCTGAAGCTTTTGACAAGCGAAAACGAGCGTGCAGAACTTATTTGCAGTCTCTACGGAGATGAAAATATGTTTTGTGAATTTCTGAAAAACATTTTGCGAAGAAGTATTTATGAATACTATTTTGCGTTGAAATACAACACCGAACTTAACAACTGTAAATTCAGCCTTAACGAACTTGATTACATAATTCAGCTAATCGAAAAAAGGTGGGTGAAAAATGTATAAAATTATGGCTCTGGATGTCGGAACTAAAAGGATTGGTGTAGCATTAAGCGATTTTCTGCTAATGCTTGCAAATGGACATTCCTGCATTCAACGCCAGCCCGAAAGCAAAGCAATTGAAGATATTCTTAAAATAGCCGGAGAAAATCATGTAAAAAAAATTATCGTTGGACTTCCGATAAACATGGATGGTACACAAGGTTCTCAAGCACAGGACTGCAAGGACTTTGCACAAAAAATTACAGGCTATGAAATTATTTTCGAAGACGAACGGCTTACATCAGATGCTGCAGAAGAAAATTTAAGAAATAAAAAAATTGACTACAAAAAAAACAAAGGACTGGTTGATATTGAGAGTGCTTGTATTATACTGGAACAATACCTAAGCAGAAAACAAAAATAAAATAAAGGAGAAAATCATGGAAAACGATGAAAAACAGTTAATTGAAACAGTAGATGAAGAAGGCAATGTAATAAATTTTGAACTTTTTGACATTATTGAGGTTGATGAGCAGGAATATGCACTTCTTTTACCGGCTGATGCTGATGAAGAAGACAGCGAAGAAGGCGAAATTGTTCTTATGCGTTTAACAAAAGACGGCGAAGATTACCTGTTTGAAACAATTGAAGATGATGAAGAATTTAAAAAAGTTGAAGAATATATAAAAACTTTGGAAGACGAAGAAGACGAGGAAGAGTAATTGTTAGAAAAATTTACGGAAAAGGCAATAAATGTTGTAAGCACAGCTCAAAAATGCGCAAATGATATGCATTCTGCCAAAATAGTGTCAGAGCACCTTTTGCTTGCGCTTTTTATTGAAGCAAAAGGCATAGCACAAAAAATTTTCAAAATGTATGATATAACATACGATGCTTTGCACAATGAAGTTACTGAAAGCCTTAATATTGACAAGAACATAAGCACACTGGAAACAACGCCCGTATTCAGCGACCATTTGAAAGAGCTTTTGAAAAATGCGCTTGACCTTGCAAATAAATCAGGCAATCCGTCAATTCTATATGAACATCTATTCCTTGCCGTAATTAATGACAGAAAATCAAACAATGTCAGAATTCTTGAAAAACTGGGTTTTGACGTTGTTAAATCAAAAATTCTTCTTGAAAAACTTGTTCAGAAAAAAACAAAACGACTATATCATCCAGAGTTTGAGGATAATAAAGAAAACGAAAACAACAGTTCTGACAAAACAGACGCAATCTTTGACAGCGAAGAATCTTCAAGAGTTTTTGAACGGGCTGTAGCAAAGCTTTCGGCCTCAAACTACGAAATTTTAGGAACAGAGCAAATCATTTCCTCAATTTTAGAAGATAAAAACTCTGAATTAGCTCAAATTCTTGCCGGCTTCGGAATTACAGCAGAAGAATTTGAAACAAAACTGGCAAATATACAATCACGTCAGTCAGAATATGAGAATAAACAGATTATTTTTACGCCAAACGCTTTCAGAACAATGAATCTGGCACTACAAACAGCAAAAGAACTTGGCTCATCGGTTGTTCTTCCTGAGCATATAGTATTGGGGGTTTTAAAGGCTAAAAAAGGCATTGCATACGATATTTTAAAAGAAATGCACATAAATGATGATGATGTTGCTCATTCCATCATAAAGCCAATAGAAAAACAGATGCCTGAAACACTTACAATTTTAAGGCTCGCAAAAGAAGAAGCGCGCAGGCTTGGACGTAACATTGTCGGCACTGAAATGTTTCTTCTCGGCATAATCGGCGAAGCTACAGGGCTTGGTGCAGAAGTTTTAAACGAACTTGAAATTAATATCAAAGATGCCAGAAAAGAAGTTGAACAATTAATCGGTTTTGGAAACGAATATTTTGACACGGAAATTATTTTTACAAAACGCGCCAAAAGAGTTCTGGAAAAGGCCTGGGAACTGGCAAAAGCAGATAATAAAACCAGGATTGGTTCAGAGCACATGCTTCTTGCTTTAACTTACGAACCGTCCTGCCTGGCAATGAAAGCCCTTGAACAGCTTGGCGTCGATGCGGTCGAAATTAAAGAAGGGATTAACATTCAAAAACGGCTGGCAGCTTCAAATGTCTCATAATGGAAAAAATTGAGGAAAAAGTTAAATATTTTTTAGAAAAATATAGCCTCTTGAATTCCGAAAGCCCAATTTTAATTGCATTTTCAGGCGGCTATGACTCAATGTGCCTTCTTGATATTATAAGCAGACTTTGCACAAACGTCGTTGCCATCCATCTTAACCACAATTGGCGCGGGCTTGAAAGTTTTAAAGAAGAAGAAAATTGCAAATGTTTTTGTTACGAAAAAGGCATAAAATTTTACAGTGAAACCCTTTCAAAAAATATTCCAAAAACAGAAACTGCAGCCAGGACAGCAAGATACGAGTTTTTTGAAAGATGCGCTGAAAAATTCAATTCAAAAGTTATTTTTACCGCCCACAATGCAAACGATAATGCCGAAACAATTATTTACAGAATTACAAAAGGCACGGGGATTTCCGGTCTTTGCGGGATTGCAGAAAAACGCGGAATTTTTTACAGACCGCTTTTATCTGTCAAACGCGAGAAAATAGAAAGCTATTGCAAAAAACATAATTTAAACCCGAATAATGACAGCTCAAATTCTGATACAAAATATAAAAGAAATTTAATCAGAAAAAATATCCTTCCACAGCTTGAAAGTATCAATCCGAATGTTATTGAAATGATTAACTCGCTGTCAGAAGTTGCAAATTCTGAAAACACGATTATTGAAGAGTACTTAAAAACGCTTAAAAATCCTTATGTAACAAAAAATTTCATCGAATTTTCAAAGGCTGTTCAAGCAAGATTAATCTACAATCTTTACACGCAATGTAATCTTGACTATGACAGAACAAAAATTAAACGAGCAATAGACTTTATCCAGGAAAACCACACTTCAAAAAGCGGCAAAGCCATGTCCCTGAACGAAATCAGCAGTCTGTTTGTAAATAATAAAATAATTGAAATAATCAAAAAAACTTCGCAAACAGATTTTGCACTGAACATTGTACAGGAAGGAAGTTATGAATTAGGCGGCAAAATATTTATAATAGAAAAAGCCAAAGATGAACCTGTTTCAGAATTTCCGAATGACTGCGAATTGAAAGCCTTTGTTGATTTAACCGGCTATGAAGAACTGACTTTACGCACAAGAAAAGATGGCGATGTTATAAAACCGCTTGGCTGCCGGGGTACACAGAAGTTAAAAAAATATTTAAACGAAAAAAAGGTTCCGGCGCATAAAAAAGATAACATGTTTTTTCTGGCCAGCAAAAATGAAATTTTATGGGCGCCATCGCTTGGTTTGAGCGATAAGATAAAAGTTGTAAACAAACCGACGCATGTGCTAAAATTAATAAACAGCGAAAGTAAAGGAGCTTAAAATGAAAATAAAAGAGAGCGATTTAAAAGTAATGTTCAGCGAAGAACAAATTCAAGCAAGAATAAAAGAACTGGCCGGCGAAATCAACACTTATTTTAACGGTGAAGAAGTTTATGCTATTTGCGTTTTAAAAGGTGCGGTAATGTTTGCTGTGGATTTGGTTAAAAACTTAAATATGCCTCTGAGAATGGAATTCATCAGACTTTCAAGCTACGGGTCCGCAACAGTTTCAAGCGGGAAAGTCAATGCTGTTGATATTAAACTTCCGGATTTAAATGGCAAAAATGTTCTGATTATTGAAGATATTGTTGACAAAGGTCATACTGCAAAGTTTCTAATGGATTTTATTTCATTAAACTTCAAAACAAAATCAACAAAATTCTGTTCACTTTTGGATAAAAAATGTACAAGAATTGTTGATATTGAACCGGATTACTATGGATTTGATGTCGATGATGAATTTTTAATCGGTTACGGATTGGATTATGACGGATATTTCAGAAATCTTACATACATCGGCTATGCCGATAAGACTTTGCTGGAGTAATTGTGGAAAAATCTTTTGATGAAACACTTTCAAAACTGGAAATATTTTTTAGCGGTACAATAAAATCATATTCTGAAATATTTTCTGCCTTAAAAAAACTTTTTTATTTCGAAAATGGTGCCGTTTATTTTTTGTCGCCGGAAGCGTTGCGAATAGAGTTTGCATATCCCAAAAACACATCAGGAAAAGAAATAAAAATCACAGAAACCGAAAAAAACACGTTTTACAATGCTGAAGAAAAACTGAGAATAGATTTATTCAAAGGGGAGAATATTCTTGCAGAAAGGCTCATCGTACAAAACTGTGTTTTTGGAATTTTAGCAGTCAGTTCAAACAAAAAATTTTCAGCAATAGATAAGCGTATTTTTAAAACCTGCACAATCGCAATTTCCAATATTATCAAAGAAATTGAGCTTTCAAAAATCCTAAAAATGCAGACAAAAGTTCTCCAAGAAGGCATTATCAAAACGGGAAAAGCCTACAAGTTTACAAAATCACAGAACAAAAAAATCCTGGAAGCTGACAGAATTAAAAGCAAATTTCTTTCAAATGTTTCGCATGAGCTTAGAACTCCGCTTAATTCTATTATAGGTTTTTCGGAACTTCTGCAAAACCCTGCAACAGGTACTCTAAACAACAGGCAAATAGAATTTGTAAAAGATATTCAAACAGCCGGAATTCATTTGCTCGGAATGATAAATGAAATTCTTGACCTTTCAAAGATTGAGGCAGATGCAATGAAATTGAAGGTTAAAAACTTTGAAATTTCACAATGCATAGAAGAAACGCTTAATATTTTAAAACCACTTTATAAGAAAAAAAATATTTCTGTTTCAAAAAATATTAGAAACAGTATGATTACAGCAGATTATCAAAAAGTGCAGCAAATTCTTTTTAATCTGATTAATAATGCTATAAAATTTACGGGAAATAACGGAAATATAGAAATAACAGCAAAACCAAAACGAAAATTCATAGAAATAAGAATTAAAGACGATGGCTGCGGGATTGAGAAAAAATATCACCGCAAAATTTTCAAAAAATTTGAACAGGCTAGTCAGTCAGAAAATTCAACCGGATTAGGACTTACAATAACAAAAGAACTGGTTCAGCTTCACGGGGGCAGTATAAAGTTGAAAAGCGAATTAGAAAAAGGTACTGAATTTATTGTAAATCTACCGGTGTCTGTTGCCGGATATATATAAATATGTTATACTGAAAGAGCATAGAAGAAGAAAGGAGTAAAGAATGGCTTCAATGAAAGACGCATGGGATGAATGCGTATTTGAAAATCATGCAATGGTAAAATTTCTTATTGCAGCAGCGCCGGTTTTCGGAGCAATATATTTTTATCAAGCTGACCCCAAAAATATGTCTCTTGTTTATATTTTTGGATCTATAAGCGCAATAATATCTCTTGGTACAATAACACGTGTAGCAAACAATGTTATGAACTTTCGTGAAACAATTTTACCTACATTTAATGTTTTTACACTGATTTTTGATGCAATAAGAGCGCTTGTTGCAATCGGACCTGCTCTTGCAATAAATGGTTTTGCAGCATATTATCTTGTTACAAAATTTTATCCTATGATTTCTGTTGATTGGATTCGAATGGCTGCAACATATATAACTTATGCGGTTTGCGGGTCAATTGTATTGACAGTATTTATGCTTTTTTCAAAAAGATTTAACCCTATTGATGCCTTTGACTTCAAAGCCATATCTGACTCATGCATAGATGTATTAATTCAAACAATTTGGATGACCATTCAGCTTGCAGTTATAGATGCAGTTCTTGCTGGTGCTGTAACATATCTCTGTTGGTTGTTTATAGGACTTGACAATTTTATAACTTACATTTGCTGGAGTATTACGGGCGTCATCAATGTGGCCTTAATCGGAAACTATCTTGGACAGCTAAATTATGAAGCTCTTCACCAGGAAGAAGTTAAAGCTGAAAAGAAAAAAGAGAAAGAAGAAATAAAAAATCTTCAAAAGTCTTAGTTGTTCAACATCTCGCGCATTTTTTTCAACTTATCGCGAATTTCGGCGGCACGTTCAAAATCAAGAATTTTCGCCGCCTTATGCATATCTTTCTCAAGCTTGTCGATTAGTTTCGGCAAGTCTTTTTTATCTATGCCCATATCAACCATTTCCTCAGCAACAATATCTTCAAGATCCCGATAGCTTGCAACAAGTGATAAAAGGTTGTTTTCAATAGGCTTTTTGATAGTTTGCGGTACAATTCCGTACTTGTTGTTATGTGCTATTTGAATTTCACGACGGCGGTTAGTCTCAGAAATAGCTTTTTCCATACTTTCAGTCATTCTGTCTGCATACATGATAACTTCGCCGCAAGCATTACGGGCAGCACGTCCTATTGTCTGAATTAGACTTGTTTCGCTTCTTAAAAAGCCTTCTTTGTCAGCATCCATAATCGCAACAAGCGATACTTCAGGAATATCAAGCCCTTCTCTCAAAAGGTTGACACCAATCAAAACGTCAAATTCACCAAGACGTAAATCTCTTAAAATTTCAACACGTTCCAATGATTGTATTTCAGAATGAAGATATCTGACGCGAATTCCTTCCTGAAGAAAGAAATCCGTTAAATCTTCAGCCATTTTCTTTGTCAAAGTAGTGATAAGAACGCGTTCATCTTTTTCTGTACGTTTCTTAATTTCATTTTTTAAATCATTAATCTGAGTATCAATCGGACGTACTGAAATTTTTGGGTCAACAAGGCCGGTCGGACGAATTATCTGCTCTACAAGCTGTTCAGAAGTTCGTCGTTCAAATTCACCCGGCGTTGCAGAAATATAAATCTTTTGATGAACGCGGGAAAAGAATTCGTCATTCGTAAGCGGTCTGTTATCTTTTGCACAAGGAAGCCTAAAACCGTATTCAATTAATGTATCTTTTCTTGCCGCATCACCATGCGACATTCCTTTTAATTGCGGAAGCGTAACATGCGATTCATCAATTACGGTCAAAAAATCACCTTGAAAATAATCAAGTAAAGTAGCAGGAGGGCTTCCTGGCCGGCGGCGCTCAATTATTCTTGAATAATTTTCAATACCGGAACAATATCCCATTTCCTTAATCATCTCGAGGTCATATTTCACACGCTGGGCAAGTCTTTGAGCTTCAATTAGCTTATTTTGGCTTTCTAACTCTGCAAGCCTTGAAGAAAGTTCTTGACGAATTAAGTCAAGTGTTTCCTCTGTATTTTCATCATACGAAAGATAGTGAACTGCCGGATAAATTACAACGCTGTCAGGTGTTTCAAGAATTTCACCTGAAACATTATCAATTCTGACAATTTTTTCAATTTCATCGCCAAAAAAGTAAATTCTTGTGATGATTTTTTCATAAGCCGGCATAATTTCAACAATATCGCCGCGCGCTCTAAAAGTTGCTCTTTCAAGGACCAAATCATTTCTTGTATACTGCACGCTGACTAAATGCCGCAAAAGGTCATCCCTTTCAACTTCATCACCGACTTTCAATTCAACGGAACCGCGGAAATAATTTTCAGGCAATCCCAAGCCGTAGATACAGCTTACAGAAGCAACAATAATAACATCATTTCGTTCATAAAGACTTCTGGTTGAATTGTGGCGAAGACGGTCGATTTCATCATTGATTGAAGCTGATTTTTCAATATAAGTATCGGTACGCGGAATATATGCTTCAGGCTGATAGTAATCATAGTAGCTTATAAAATATTCAACCGCATTGTCCGGAAAAAGTTCTTTAAATTCATTATAAAGTTGTGCGGCAAGAGTTTTGTTATGAGCAATAATTAGTGTAGGCTTTTGGACTTTTTCAATAACATTCGCGATTGTGAAAGTTTTACCGGAACCTGTTATACCAAGAAGGGTTTGGGCATCATCACCCTCCTGAAGACCTTTGACTAAAGCATCAATTGCCTTTGGCTGGTCGCCGGCTGGTGAGTATTTAGAATTTATTTTGAACTTTCTTTTTTCCATACCAAAATTTTATCTCAAATATATAAGTTTTCCATAGCAAAAAAGTTTATTCTTGTGTGTTGTATAATTAACAAGCTGATAGTTATTATGAGAAGAATGGCATGCGAGTAATCACCTCAACGGGAGCGAAACCCGAACATAAGCAAAATAAGAAAATAGAAAAAAACTACAAAGACCCGTTAAACAGCTGGGGAATTCGTGCTTTGATGTATTCAAGTGAAATTGGGGCAACTGTTAATGAAATTGCGCCCAAACTAACTTTTGCATTGTGGGTGCCATCATTTATGTATCTTGGAGCTGATATTTATGACAAATATAAAAATGATAAAAACGAATTTTCACCAAGCAGCAAAAGAGGGGTTAAAGAAGCCATTCGACAGGCATTTTCCTTTTTCATACTCCCAACCGGCGCAACTATTTTAGGACAAAAACTTACATCACCGCTTGGCAAACTTATCAGCGACAAGCTTTCTATAAACGCCAAAGACGGAATTTACAGACATACGAAAGATGTAATTGACCAGAGTATTGGCAATAATTTTGATAACAAAGATAATTTTAAAACCTTTTTAATTAACTCTTTAAAAAATAAAGTTACATCTCTTGAAAATTCTAAAAAAACAGATAATATTTTCAAAAAATTCCACAGATATTTAAAGGGCGACTTTTCTTTAGCAGATTCTGATAATAAAAAACTTTACGCTTTTGCTGAAAAAAACGCAAATCTGCTATTTGAAATTAAAGACGCATTGCAAAATAATAAAAAGCACAAAAATATACATGAAAGAATTTACAAGAAATACAACAAAACACTTCCTATAATGAAGCAGCTTTATGGAGAAGATTACACTGACTATGCACTGAAAACCGCACTCAAAGAGTATCAAAATACCCTAATTGTTAAAAATAAAATTACAAAAACAATAGGCGGTGTTGTATCCTGTCTGCTTTTGACACAGCCGATAAGCTACATTGTCAACAAAATACTAATGCCCAAATATATTACACCCGGCGTCGAGATTATAAGCTCGAAATTCCGCGAAAGCAACCTTATCAGGCAGCATGTTGAAAAAGTTGACCAAAACCGAAAGAAACAGCTGAATTCTACAACTCTTTTAAACGTGCATGAAAAGAGCCGGACAAAGGAGCCTCTTCCATTTCAGAAATCACAGGAGCCTGCTGATAAGCCTCAGGCAAATCAAGAAAATATTCACCGTCAACAAAACGCGCAAGTTCATTCATAACAAGTGAGGACGATTTTGTGGAAGTAATTTCCATTATTGAAGCAATTCTATATGTATTTTCAAATTTTTCAATATGAATTGCAAAATCATAAATTTTTGAAAGTTTTGTTTTTGCTTGTTTTTCAGTACATTTCAATGAAGCAGTAGTTAGGGTTGTTATTTTCGAAGCTGCATCAGCAGCATTTTGTGCACGGATTCCCGTTAAAAGCCCCATTTTGGAATTATCTTGTTTAATGTAATACAAGAAGAATTTCTTTAAATCGCTTATTTGAGAGGCCGAATAATCAAAATCCAAATCTTCAATAGTTGAAATCAAGTACTCATAATCAAAATCTTCAATCTGCTGAACTGAGAAAAGAGAAACCTTCTCGTTTCCTTCCGGAAAAATTCCATTATCTTCAAGCATGGCGCAGCGAGAAGCATCAGCAACAGAATTTAAAAGAACTTGCAAAAATTCAGATAAATCATCATCCTTTATAGAAGAAATCAATATATTTTTACGTTCTGCAAGAACAGTTTTCAAAAAATACTCTAACTCAGACGTTATAATTAATTTTTTAGTAAGATTATCCAAGTTATCAGCTATCTTCTTAATTTTTCTTATAATAAGAGTATCACTGCAAACCGGAGGCCTTAAAATCGTTACCTGAAAATCATTACGCCTGCAATTAATTACTGAAGTTTCTGCTTTAAAGGTTTTAATTAAGGCTTCCAGTTGTTCTTTTGTTATGCTGTATGAAGTTTTTTTATACCCGTCATAATATCTCGCATACACTGCACCGGAAGTATTCACAGACACTGCGAAAACATTTTCTTTCGCAAGCAATCTGTCCAAAATTCCAAATCCGTAATTTGTTTTCAAAAACTCTTTTGCTATTGTCTTTTTGTCCTCGTCAGAAAGAACAAGTCCTTCAAATTCAGAAGTTATCTTGTTATCTAAAAAATTTTTAACTAATTCTAGCTTTTTATCATAATCATATTCGAACCAAACCGGAACAGAAGCAGCTTTTTGGCTTAAGGCCTCCATTATAAAATCACCAAAATCAGAGTCTTCTTCAAAAGTTTCAATTCTATCAGAAGCCGGCTCATATTCATTTACATTATCAAACTTTTTTAATCTATCGCTTATTCCCATCTACCCTTGCTTTTACCCTCGCTGAATATTGTCAATATAATCGGATGATGCATATTTTTTAATAAGTTTATTTCTGTAAACCATATCAGATACTGACATGGCTAAATTCTTGTAACTTATTGCTACATTTGATTCAGGATTTACTTCTGATACCGAAACACCCTTGTTAATTGCAGACATCATTGTGAAATAGTTGTTTGGAATTTTCCAGTAAACCTCTTTTTCAAGAACTTGTTCTACATCTTCAACCTTTATCTCGTCGTTTTCCATATAGCGGTTAATTATAATCTGAGTCTTTTCTTTGTCATAACCAAGTTTATCAAACAGGTCAAGAATTCTCTGACAATTTCTCAGCGCCGGCAGGTTCACGATTGTTACAAGGAAAATCAAATCCGAATTATCCAATGCAGTAACAGTTTTCTCATCAAAAGTCGAATCCGTATCAATTACAATATAAGAAAAGGTATTTTTTAAAGCTTCAATAAGTTTTGAAACCTGTTTTTTGGAAACCTTCTCGGCTTGTCTGAAATATGGAGGGTCGGCAAGAATATACAAGCTTGTACCTTTGTATCTTTCAACAGTATTAAGCAAAAATTCTTCAGTGAGCTTTTCAGAATTTTGAAGCATATAAGAAATATTAAAAGAAGGTTTAACATCCAAAAATGACGTGATGTCTCCCAACTGGAAGTTTAAATCTACAAGCGCGACGTTTTCTTTGGTAATCTTTGCCAGTTCAAGTGAAAGGTTTGAGGCAATAGAAGTTTTGCCAATTCCGCCTTTGTTTGAAAATACGGTAACTACTCTGCATTTACTTTCTTTTGGCTTGTTCTCAGTAAGCTGCGCAAAAATTCTTTCTAACACCTGGAAAAACTCATCTTTAATTACAGGAGCAGGCAGGAAATCCTTAGCGCCAGAACGCATAGCCTTAACAATCAAATCTACAGACGGACTGTCTGATATAGCTATAATTTTACAATTCGGACAAGCCGAATGTACATTTTCAATGAATTCAAGATATTTTGAGATATTTTTTGAAACATCAACAATAAGCAAGGATTTTTGCAGGCTTGAAAGAGTATTAAAAATTTCTGACAAATCGCAAAAATCAGACAAAAAATTATATTTGCCGAATTCTTCAGTATACAATTTCAGAACATTTTTTGTATGTTCAGCTTCGGATAATATAACAGCTGAAATTTCTTCACTCATAAAAACCTCGGTTCTTACCATAAATTTTATCACAGCAAAATCTATCGGGCAAGAAGGTATAAATATTAAATTGCCTAGACCCTCATCCGAATTTCTAAGCTCACATCCGTTCGCAAAGAAATTCTGTCCTCTCCCCACAGGGGCGAGGGGTATAAAAAACACACCCCCAGTGCCTCCACGGATTAGCGAAACTATGACTAATTTCTACAAAAGCGCAACTTGTATGACAGCTCCAATGTGTAAGAGCACACTACGTTCAAAAATTGTTGGCTTTCACAAATTTTGTCAGAAAACATAAACCGCCCCCAAGCGCCTACACGGATTAGCGAAACCATGACTAATTTCTACAAAAGCGCAACTTGTATGACAGCTCCAGAGTGTAAGAGCACACTACGTGTGCTAAGAAAAACCTGATTTTTCAAGGGGAAAAATCAGGTATAAATGATTTGTAGGGGAAAAATTAATTGGAGTTAAAATTATAGTAAGTATTGATTAAAATCTTATATCAGGTGAAGCGCCTGTCTGTTAGCTAATGCTATAAAATTCATCTGGGCTAAGAGAACTTCAGAACGGTCTTCATAAACTGCATTTTGAGCTGTTGTAACTTTGTCTTGATACATATCTTTCAATTTATCATCAATTTTTTTCAAATTTGCAACTGCCATATCTTTAAGCCTCTCTTCTTATTTTCGTCTTGTGTATATATAAAGTATATACAAATTATAAAATTTCAGTTTTCACTTAACTTGTTACATAACTTTACAAACAAAATAAAAAATCTTATTGCAAGGCAATTTAAGCATATTAAATGTTTTTATAATTATATAGGGGAACAAGGTTAGTAATATGGTTAACTCAATGAATCCACAACAATATAATATTCCGATGCAGGCAATTAATGGACAAGTTTTGCCTGTAAATATTGATAAGGAAAAAATTAAAGAGGGAGTTGATAATTCTTACCTTGCGAACCGTGTTAAAGCCTCGCAAGATGAACAGACAAATCCGCTTTTATATGCAGGAACCGGTGCCGCAATTTGGTACGGAATTGCTCAGGGAATGGATGTATTCAACAGAAGCTGCGGGAAAGACTATGAAAAAACAGCTTTTGGCAAACTTGGCGCCTGGGGTGACAAAATCGCAACAGCCTGGAATAAAACAGCTTTAGGTAAGTTATTCAATGGTGCCGGAAGAAAAGCAAAAGACCTTGGTCATTGGATGACCGAGAAAAATAGTCTTGCATATTCACTTGCAAACCATTCAACAAATCCTGAATGGCATTTTGCCAAAACTCCAGGTGCGGGGGTTCATGGATTTTTAGCAATGGATATGCAGCAGGTTTTCGATGAATATTTGAAACCGATTTCTAAAAACTCAAATAAATTTTCTTGGATTGGCGGCAAAAACGTTAATCCCCAAAGGCTTGAACAATATGGTTTAAAACAAGCCGACATTGATGCATTCAAAAACACGCTCAAAGGCAAAACATATGCAGAAAAAGCTCTTGCAATTCAGAAAAAAGAACTTGAACTTTTAGGTGTTAACCCAAGTCGACTCGCAAAATGCAACAATCTTGCTGCACTTGAAAGATTAGCTTATGCCAAAAAGGTCAGAAAATTAGGTTTTAAATCTGTTGCAGAATACAACACAATTAAAGCCGATATACTTGCGCATCCTGACAAGGTAATGGAAATTTTGGAAAGAGCCACAAAAAATGGTGATATTGTCGTCCCGATTTGGCGGAAAAGCGGCGGGCTCGGCAAAATACAGAACCATCTTTTCGGAAGACAGGTTTCACTAAAAGAATATCTAAATAAATATAAAGCAGCTCTTGGTAAAGGTAACAAAACCGCATTGGGCAGATTTTTACCCAAAGCGCTTTCATGGCTTCTTGAAGGCTGCACAAACAGATTTGCGGGTGGTAAAATCGCAGTTGCAATGCAAGCTGGGATTTTTGCAGACATGTTAATTCATACATTCAAAGCTCCAAAAGGTGAAAAAGGTAAAACTTTAGCTGAAAGATTTGTAAATGACTTTACATACTTTATGGCAATGCCTTTGGGTATAATTGCAATGCATAAAGTCGGCGGATTAAAATACGCAGGTATGACAACAGAACAGGTTAAAGCTTACAGAGCAGCCTTGAAACAATTTAATGAAGATGTTAAATCCGGGTTACTATCAGACAAACAGACATATAAAAACCGAGCAAAAGACTTAAAGAAAATGCTTAAGGCTGATGTTAAAAACCCGATTACAAAACTCTTCAAAAAGCTGGGCGGTCTAATCAATATCGGTAACGAAACTAAACTTGCCAGACGTTCAAGTGCAAAATGGAACTTAAACCTGCTTAGAAAATCAGGCAACCTCTTCCGAAACCTCGCAGGTGTTCCGTTGAGAATTGCAATTCCGCTTGCAATAGTTTCACCTTTCCTTGCAAAACTCACAACAAAAGGGGCACATGCAATTTTTGGCAAACCGACAAAATCAGTTCTTGATGAAGGTAAAGAGGAAGAACAAGCACAAGAACTTCAAACGCAAGAACAGCAAAAGGCAATGCAGGAAGCTTTGTTAAAGGCAGCTCAGGCGCAGGCAGCAGCAAAATCTCAAGCACCTCACGTACCACAATCCCAGACAAATCTCATAAATCAATATGTTAATGCACAGAAAAATCAACCATCAAACACAAATTCTAATTTAATTAATCAGACAATTACAAATGCACAACAAGCTTCAATTACAAATAGGCCAAATGTTAAAAATGCAGCAGATAAACTTCCGGCCTCAACCGCACTAAAGAGAAGCTATGTTCCTTCTCCTGAGTGCGGAATTCCAACTGAAGTTAAAAAGCCTAAATATATCCCATCGCCGGAATCCGTTGTATCCGCCGGCCCTGCTGAAGACTACAGCGCCGCTGAAATGGCGTTAAGTAAAGCGGATCAGGCAGAAAAAAACGTTATGGAAACTCTTGGAATGCGCTGGTAAAAAAAATTACCATGACATCCTGAGCAGGAACTACAAATTTAATAGTGCTTGGGTAAACTTGTATATAAATCCCGTCACTTAGATATTGAATTTTTCAAAATACTCTGCTATAATAAAATTAATGTACGGGTGTTCAATTTTGTTCCTACATTTAACTAAATAGGGAGAGTTGACTCTCATGACATTGCAGTATACCCGCCGATTTAAAATCGCCAGCGGGAAACGGATTTGTCAAGGCGCTCACCCACCTGCGAGACTAGCAGGTAACAAAATCGCATTCGTACTAAAATCCCGGAATTTTTCAATTCCGGGATTTTTATAATTATGAAAAGATTTTAAAATTTCTTTCAACATTTTTTTCGATGACACTTTTTATGCTGTCATATTCTGTTTGAAGGGCATTGTGCTCTGTATCAAGTTTTTTCATCTGAACATCCAGCTGTTTATCTTTTGCCTCAATATCACTCAAAGCTTGCTCATATTCTGTTTCTGCTTTTGTGATAGCAATTTGGTCTTTTTGTTCTGTCACATCAGTAATTGTATCAAAAATTACAGATGTCCAGGCTACATTTTCAAGTCCTGAGTCTGCATCAGACGGGTCAGTAAACTGAACTTGCTCAATAGTAATAAGACCGTTCTCAATAGCATATTTAAGATATTCGGGGCTGTTCATATCGCCGTCTTTTAAAATAGCCCAGCTTTGTTCGGTTTTTGATTTAGAAGCCCAGCCTTCTGACGGGTCGTATTCTGCACTGTCTCCGAAACCGCCTTTAAAATCGCTTGTACCATTCATACGATGCCACAAATTAATATACCATTGAGCTTTGTCACTATCTGTAACTTTTCTTACTTCTTTATCAATATACATTGGGACATCTGGTTTTTGAGGTTCTTTAGCTTTCCAAGCCTCTACATCAGCATCATAGGCATCCTTATCAAATTCATCTTTGCCTTGTTTCAATGCATTCAAATCATGATTTACAAAATGTTGAAGCGAATCATATAATTCCTGATCTGATAATATTCCTGATGAATTTGCGTAATCCAAGTCAACAATTTTTTGCTGAAGCGTTTTTAATTGTTTTTCACCATTTTCATCAAAATAATAATCACTCATAAGCTTTTCAATATCAGAAGATTCTGGGGTTATATCTTCACCAGTATCACCACACGCATATAGTACAGTTTCTGCACTTTCTGATAAAACTTCAGCAAGCTTAGCACTTTTACCACCTCTGTCATTCCACTCAGATCCCCACCAATGATTTGGCGTTACAGATTGACCAGTAACTGTTGTATAAGTTCCTGCTAACAAAAGATGATCTAAAACGTGGCTATAACAACTCTTTGCCCAACTTTCAATTGGCTCGCTCGCAATTACTGATCCGCTACCATCATCGCTATAAGCCACAAAGCCTTCAGGTCCATAGGTTACAACCAGGTTTCCTTCACTATCATACAATTCTCCACCACCAAGCCCTAAGTTGGTAGTAAGATATGACATATTTTGTCCGTAACATCCTGCAGTTGCCCAAAGAAAATCGTCATATAAGTTATAATCTTCGGTTGTTCCACCAGGAATTATATAAATTGGGTCAGCCGGATCAGGTTTCTGAGTCATCCATTCATCATAGAGCTTTTCATACTCATCCATTGCTGTCGTATACTCTGGATTAGTAACCTGAACAATCTCACCTTTGCCGGGTTCTGATAAAACTCCGTATTTGTCCAAAAATTCTTCCAAGGTGTTTGATTCCTGGAAATTTTTACCGTCAAGCTCGCTTACCAAAATTTGTCCGGCTGAATTTATTAAACCATACTGATTTTTTAATTCGCCGTAATTGGTCAATGCGGCACCTGTCAAATCCTGAGTTATCATTTCACCTTTTGCATTATAGGTGTTATATAGATATTCTGTCTTATTTAAAGCTTTTATATACTTATCACTTGCCTTCTGGGTATTATCAGAAAGTCTGATTTTTGCATTGGAAAGGTTTTGAGACTCAAGTTCAATGTGGTTAAGTCTCGCCGTAATTGTTAATAGTCTGGCTTGTGATGCTGCCATTCCCATTTTTCGACATTTCCTTTCGTTTTTGTAAAAATCGACCTTTTCCACCATGTAATACGGCATAAAACCATTTTTGCTTTACATTAGCATTTATAATTGTTACAATACTTTACAAATCTAATCACAACTGATATAATCTTGACTATGAAATTGTGCATATTTTCAGGGACATTTAATCCAATTCACAATGGACATTTATATATGGCAGAATACGTTTTAAAGAATTTTGATATAAAAAAAATTCTTTTTATACCTGCATATATTCCGCCGCAAAAGAATTCTGACCCAAAAATGGCTTATCACAGACTTAAAATGACTGAACTTGCAATTGAAAATAATAATGGATTTGAATTATCTGACATTGAGTTTAAAATGGGAGGAACTTCTTATACATATTTGACAGTTCAGGAACTTTATAAACTTTACAAACCCGATGGAAAAATAAATTTCATAATCGGAACCGATGCTTTCGAAAATCTGGACAGCTGGTATGAAAGCGAAAAGTTGAGGCAAATTCTTGATTTCATAGTATTTGTACGCAAAGACGACTTTCAAGAAGACAAATATGAATATATGAAATCACAAGGTTACAATTTTAGATTTGCGAAAATGCAATATAATGACATCTCATCAACAGAAATTCGGAACAGAATTAAAAATAACTTGCCCGTAAAGGCGTTTTTACCCGCAAAAGTGGAAGGATACATTAGAGACAATGGTTTATACAAAAATTAATGACGACGAAATAAAAAAATGGCTTAAAGAGAATTTGAATGACGAAAGATATATTCACTCTCTCGGAACTGCTGAATGTGCGGTTGAACTTGCTGTAAAATTTGGCTTAGACAGTGAAAAAGCTTATATTGCAGGACTTTTGCACGATTGCGCAAAATGTTTTTCAAAAGAAAAATTAAAACAAATAATTAATGACCATTTACAAGTTGAAGAATGCGAAATGCTTAATTATAAAACGCTTCACGCCCCAGTAAGTGCATATATTGCCCAAAAGGATTTCGGAGTTGAAGATAATGAAATACTTTCTGCAATCCGCTGGCATACTTTAGGCAAAAGTGATATGACAACATTTGAAAAAATTATTTTTCTAGCCGATAAAATAGAGCCAAATACAAGAGAAGAAAAATATCGAAACGAAATTCTTGAAATTCTAAATGAGGAAAATGGTTTAAATCTTGCGCTGCTGCGGTGTTACAAGGAAACCATCAAAAGTCTTGTAAAACGTGAGTTAAAAATCTGCTTGACAACCATAAACATCTACAATCACCTGCTTGATTTAAAAAATGTTTCAGATACTTAATGAAGGATTTTATAACCGGAATTTTCATGATAAAATCAGCATAAAAGAGGAAAATTTGATGAAAGTATTGGAAATTAAGAATAATTTAGTAAAAATCTTATACGACACCGAAGATAAACTTGTTCTTGCCGGATTTGTTGTAATCGAGGATGACAAAACGCCTTATGTCGCCCAAATAGTCAGCTTAAAAGCTGATAATGGACTAACTTATGCAATTGCACGACTCATTTTCACGTTTGACAGTGAGGGAATTGTAAAAAATTACAACGGCTCAATACCGGCGCTTAACGCAAATGTAACCTCGCTTTCTCCGGAAGAACTTCTTGACATACTTCCGATTAAGACACCGATTAAACTCGGCAACATTGCACAGCAAGAATTCCTTCTTAATGTAGATACTTCAATATTGCAAAATAACCTCTTAATATGCTCTGACAACTCTGTAAACACTGCTTTATTGGTTTCAAACTTTGCCAAACAGCTCGAAAACAGAGCTGAAAGTTCTATTCTTATAGATACCGACGGGAAATTCAAAGATGAAAGACGTCTTGTTTTCGGCAAGCACTTTAAACTACCGCTGAATTTTGAGACAATAAACTTTATCTATGGTAATGACCTTAATGACGTTGATGCAACAAGCAGAGCCGTAATTCAGGATATATTTCTTGAAGTTCAAAGCTATACCAGAACTATACCGGAGAAATTTATTCCATTTGATACATTTATTGATGTAGTAGACCAGCAATATGCAGAATCAAATATTCCGGAACTTGCTCTTTTGAAAAACAAACTGCTTAAATACAAAGAAGACAATGTTTTTGCACAGTCCAAATACGAAATTTCAAGCTTAAAAGACTATATTAAAGATAACTACACCGTAACTCTTGATATTTCAAATGTTGACGCAAAACTTCAGCGTGAAATTATCTTCTACGTTTATGGAGTCCTGGAAGATATGGATTCTTACATTACTTCTTTTATAAAAATAAACGATGCGAACAGCGACAAAAAACTTCTCAAAATGCTGCTCACAGAAAACAAAATTTATACAAATATTATATGTAACCACAACTACAAATATGTTTATGAGCTTAAAGAAAAATCAGACAACCTTATTCTCTTTGCTCCCGAAACAACTCAGCATGACTTTGCAGCATATAATACCTTCCTGAACAAGTTAAATCACGACGAATTCATTGTTTGGGGTAAATCAACACAAAGAATTCCGCTTATTGTAGAACTTGCTCCGCTTGAAATCATCAAAGATGAGCCTGTGAAAGTAACAGCACACCAGCAAACTCAACTTCAACAACCAAAAACCGCTGAGGAAGAAAATGAAGACGCAGAAAATATAGAGGAAAATGAAGTTCCAGAAGAGACTTCCCATAAAGTTCATTCGTCAGATGATTTTACTGAAAATGAAGACACTTACACTGATTTGTCTGATGATATTGAGCGAAAACCTCCAGAAGAAGAGGACTATTCAGCACTAAGCAAAGAGCAGGAGCCTCCTGTTGAAGAAAATGAAGATAATTTTGAAGAAGAACTTGAAAAAAGCTCAGAAGATGCTTTGGAAGAGCCTGAACTAGAGCTTTCTGAGCCGGAAATTATAGAAGAAAACGAAGAGGCATCGACTAATAATTTTTTTACGGAAACTGAACTTCAGGAAGAACCTGAAGTTGTAAAAACTCCGGAAGAGGAACCTCAACCGGAAGAAAGCAGTTTTGCTCATGAAGAAATAATAATGCCAAACGGTGATGTGATTGAAGAAGAGGACTTGTTAGAAACCGGACTTCAACAAGAAGCACCTTTAGAGCTTCATGAAGATGATTTAACTATTGCAGAACCGCTTCAAGAAGAAATAGACTCGGAAACCCAATCACAAACAAGATTTGAACCGCTTGAGATAAAGCAGGCAGTTCAAATTGAGCCTCAAATCCTTGAAGAAGAACCGGAAATTCAAGAAGATATTGAAGAAGATTTAACCTCGCTTCAAGAGGAAATTCTGCTTCCTGAGCCGTCTATTGACGAGAGAATAACCGAAGATGAGCCTGACATTACGGAAGTAGGACAGGAAATAACTTCTGAAACTATTCCTGCAGAAAATGAGGTTTTGGAAGAAATAGAAATGACGCCTTTTGAAAATGAATTAACCGCAGAACCGGCACCGTTAATTCAGGAAGATAATTCGTTGAATGACGAACTTATTGAAAAAGCCGCCAGAGATATTGATGAAAACTTTATTTACTCGAAAATTGAACAGGATAATATTGATGATTCAGAACAGGATGTTTTGACTGAAGACGATTTGAACTTTATTGACGATATCAATAACGGCGGAACAGAAATTCTTGAACCGCAGCCAGGTCTTCAGCAAGAAATTTCAGAAGATGCACCTATTGAAGAGCCAGAGCCTGAACCTCAAGTTGTACCTGTTTATGCAGCTAAAATGCCTTCAACACCTCAAACTTTTGAGCAGGGAGACCATGTTTCGCACCCCAAATATGGTGAAGGCATCATCGAAAAGATGATTAAGTATGGATCCAAAACGTTATGTTCAATAAATTTTGCCAATGTCGGCAGAAGACTGCTCGACCCGGCAATCTCTGAAATTTCAAAACTTTAATATGCCAAACTTGCTAAAAAGGCTTATTTAATCTATACTTTTAACTAAAGAGAGGTAAAAATGGCAGTAAAAAAAGTTTTACAATATGGTGAGAAATCTTTGCGTGAACCTTCTAAAGAAGTTCACAAAGTTTCAAAAAAAATCACCGAGTTAGTACAGGATTTGCTTGACACAATGTATGCAAAAAACGGAGTAGGTCTTGCAGCACCGCAAATTGGTATTAATTTAAGAGTTTTTGTAATTGATGTTTCTACAAACGACGAGCCTTTAAAGCCGTTTGTATTCATAAACCCAAAAATAATTAAAAAATCAGGCGCGATTGTATGCGAAGAAGGCTGCTTAAGTTTTCCGGAAGCATATGCTAAAGCTAAAAGATACAAATATGTTATGGTAAAAGCGCTTGATATTCACGGTAAACCATTTGTTATGGAAGCTTTTGACGGCTCTTTGCTGGCACGCGCAATCCAGCATGAAAATGACCATCTTGACGGTATTTTATTCATAGACCATTGCGCAAGCAGATTTGAAATGGACGAAGTTTTAAAAGAACACAATCTTCCGCCGCTTGAACCTGACAAACTTCTTGATGAACCTGATATTGACAAAGAATTGGAGCAGGAACAATCGAATGATTAAAATTGTTTTTTTCGGCACCCCTAAAATTGCAGTGAAATCTTTAGAATATTTAAATAACAGCAAAGATTTTGAAGTTGCTGCAGTCGTAACACAGCCTGACAAGCCTGCAGGACGCGGCAAAAAACTTTCAATGTCGCCTGTAAAAGAATTTGCTCTTTCGCATAATATTCCGCTCTTCCAGCCAAAATCCATCAGAAAAGAACCTGAAATTCTTGAAGAATTAAAAAAACTAAAACCTGATTTCTTTGTAACTTTTGCCTTCGGACAAATTTTATCACAAGAAGTTCTTGACATCCCCAAATATCATACAATTAATCTTCATGCGTCGCTTTTGCCCAAATATCGCGGTGCAAACCCTATTCAGCGGGCAATTATAAACGGAGACAAGGAAACCGGAATTTGTACAATGATTACCGAACTCGGACTTGACTGTGGAGATGTCTGTCTTAAAAAAGTGATTTCAATATCAGATTCCATGAATTGTGAAGAGTTGTTTGGGCAAATTAGCGACTTATCGCCGGAACTTCTTGCAAAAACACTTAAAGGGTTAGTTGATGGTTCAATTAAGCCCATTCCACAGTGCAAAGAAGGCATTTGTATGGCAAATAAGCTCACAAAAGAAGAAACCTTAATTGATTGGTCCAATCCGGCTGAAAAAATTCATAATCTTGTAAGAGGCATTTACAAATCGCCCTGCGCTTATTTCATTTACGACGACAAGATTATTAAGGTTTTGGAAACAAAAGTAGAAAAGGGAATGTCTGCCAAACCCGGAGAATTAATCAAGGCAGTAAAAGAAGGTGTGCAATTTGGCTGCGGCAAGGATTGCATTACACTTCTTCGTGTAAAGCCTGAAGGAAAAGGGGAGATGCCGGCACGAGACTGGTACAACGGAATTAAAAACAGGTAATTATGGCAGTAAAAGGAATTCGAGGCGCAATAACAGTAAAAAGCAATTCAATTGCAGACATAAAAGAAGCTGTAATTGAACTTTTGGAACAAATGCTTAAGCAAAACAGCATTGAAATTAAAAATATTTCGCATGTTATTTTTACAATGACAGAAGATCTAAACGCGGCTTTTCCGGCTAAATTTGCACGCACTGAACTTGGTTTTACAGAAACCGCAATGATGTGTTTTAATGAAATTGACGTTCCTGGCGCGTTGGAGAAATGTTTGAGAATTTTAATCGTCTTAAACTGTAAAGACGACTTTGTTCCTCAATTTGTTTATCTTAAAGGCGCTGAAATTTTGAGGAAATAAATTAGCGCACTGAAAGAAATTTGTGAACCTGCGGAATTAATCTTACTTTGTTATATTTCTTAAGGAATTTATCCAGGACAGTCACTGCAAAAACAGAGGTTATACTCATAGCTTCATCTTCCATTTTTGGCTGTAAAATAAGCAGTATATGATATTTTTTTGCAATTTCGACACAATTTTCGATTTCTTCATCAGTGATGTTATCATCAAAAACTATTTTTGCAAAGCATTCTTTACCATTGCAAATTTCAAAAAACTTATCATGAGCTTCAAAAGATTTAACCATACCAGTTGCGCTTTCGAGTTTAATATCAGCAGCTACAACATCAACGTACTCAATGACACGCTTTAATTCATCAGGAAGAGTTGCATTTGTTTCAAGATAAACTTTTAGGTGATGTTCTTTCAATATTGGTAAAAATTTTTCAAGAAAATCAACAGATAAAAGCGGCTCTCCACCGGTTAAGGAAACAGAATAAATCGTGTTTAAGTCAAACTGTTTAATAACCTCCAAAAGGCCCTCAGGAGTATACTCCTCGCTCTCGCCTGTAAAATCCGTATCGCAGTAATGGCATCTTAAATTACAATCACAAAAGCGTATAAACAATTGTTTTGCACCAATGTAAGGACCTTCACCCTGGATTGACGCAAAAACTTCTTTAATTCTTGCAGTATCACCTGTTGTTGTTAGATTTTCTTCGTTAATCATTTTGAATCTCTCAAATTTTCTCCCGCAAGTTCATGAAGCTTTTTATATAGTTTAATTTCTTCATCAGAAATCTTGTCGGGAATTTGTATCTTTACTGTAACTATTATATCACCAACAAGATTATTTTTCTTCAATCCTTTTGAAGAAATTCTGAACGTCTGACCTGACCTGGTACAAGGCGGTAATTTTAGAGCAACACTGCCATCAAGCGACGGAACGTTGATATCTCCGCCGAGAACAGCTTCATACGGAGATATCTCAATTTCACATAACAAATCATTTCCGTCGATTTTAAATAAAGAATCAGGCGCAATCTGGACTTTCAAGTATAAATCCCCGTTTTTGCCGCCATTGACTCCTTTTTTCCCCTCGCCTGACAGCCTTAATTTTGAACCATCCTTAACATGCGCAGGAATCGTTACATTAATCTTCTGATGCCTTGTAATTTCGCCTTTGCCGCCGCATTTCGGACATTTTGAACCATTTATAAACTTTCGGCCTGCACATTGTTCGCAAACTTCTGTATGAACAACATTCACAATTTTATGAGTCCCGGAAACTGATTCTCTTAATGTTACAACAACATCAGCATAAATATCCGCTCCTTTTTGTGCTTTTTGAGTATTTGCAGATTTCTTTCTGCGGGTAGATTGCGAAAAGCCGTCAATAATATCATTTATAACATCAGTAAAAACTTTTTCATGTCTTTGAGTTTTTTTATACTTAATTTCATTTTCCTTTTTATAGTCATTTTTCAAATCAGAGTTTGAGGCTGCTGATTTTTTGAAAGACTTACGGTATGTGCTTTGAGGATTTTCAGCCGCTTTTGAAGATTTAAAAAATCCGTTTATCATGTCATACTGTTTTCGCTGCTTTTCGTCTGAAAGTACTTCATAAGCTTCTGTGATGTCTTTAAAAATTAATTCGCCGTCAGGATTTATGTCAGGATGATATTTTCGCACCAAACGTCTGTAAACAGCCTTCAATTGTGAAAGCTCCACATCCGGAGTAACGCCTAAAATTTCATAGTAATTTTTGCTGCTTTTAATCATGGAATGTTTTTTAATGATATTTTGCAAAATATCAAGTTAGTCTGTAAACTTACAGATATCACTTCTGTATTTTTTACCGCTAAATTTTATAACATCAACATTCTCATAGAGCAATTCCCTGGCTCGTGTCAAGGTGGATGAGGTTTTTGTAAGAACAATTGAACGTCCGCCAGAGGTTAAATATTCAAAAAACTCGTTTCTTTTTGTATTAAAATGGTTAATATCAACTTCATCTTCTGCAATATCAAGTCCCTCAATAACAGAATCTGATATTTTTCCTGAAGACAGAACACATGAAACAGAAGAATTGTCAGAAACGTCTATGTGCTCATAATCATCCGCGAAAGCTCCTATTGCACAGGCTTCAAAGAGAGTATACAAATTTTCATTAATAAGATTTAGTACAGCCTGAGCATCATGTTCAGCAAGGAATGTTTTTAATTCAAGCACAGAGTAGCCGCCGTCCTCTGTCAAAACGCCTTCGATACCAAGAATACCAAGATAAGGAGTTCCGCGTCTCTCAAGACAGGATAACACAGGTTGAACAACCTGATTCAAAATCTGTTGTTCAATTTCATAAGAAATTTTGTAATCAGGACAGTAAACGCCCATTCCGGGAGTTAAAATACCACCGCTTCCATCCTCCATAAATTTGTAATTTGCGCATGAAGTCAGAGGAAGAAAATGATATCCATCAGTTATTACATAATAAATAAATTCATGACCGTAAACGAAACTTTCAAGAATTATCTTACTTTCACCGGACAAAAATAAATCCTCAACAAAAACAGAAGCAGTTCTGATAGAATTACAAACCTGCCTGTCAGCACCAGCAGAAGCTTCATCTTTTCTAATCACAACCGGATAATCGCATTTTTTCAGATAATCAAGTGCAAGCTGTGATTTTTCAAAAATACCAAACCGCGGAGTCGGAATATGAAGTTTATACAAAAGTCGTTTTCCAACTGATTTAGAAATTGCCGGACAGGCGCTTTCTGCAGACGGAGCAAAAATCTGCTGTTCATTTTCCTGAAAAATAGTGGTAATATCTGCCTTAATAGCTTGTTCATCAGCTGCAATTGTTAAATCAACAGCATTTTCCACTGCAAATTCCAGAATTTTTGCAACATCAGAAGGTCTTATATCAACCAGTTCACAAAATTCTGCCATTGCCGGATTTCCCGGTATCGCATAAACTTTTTCAACAAAATCATATCCTGCAAAAACCTTTGCAAGCGCATGTTCTTTTGCGGAACTTCCGACAATTAAAATCTTTTTATTTTTGACTTCCATAAATCAATTATAAAGAATTTATATATTTATTGCAAGGAAAATTTTATACAACAGAAGAAGGATTTTGTTAATTTATATTAAAAATTTTCTTGAATTATGTTATAATAATGACAGAAAAAATTTTATAATTAAAAATATTTTGGTAGTAAGGTAATAGGATATAGTAAATGGCAAGTTTAGTAAGTATTTTATCGAATGTATTTGCACCTCAGCAGTCAACTCCGGCAATTTCAGCACCTGCAATAAGCACAACAACTTCAAGCAATCCATTCAGTAACAATCCGTTTGTAAATTACAACGGAAATCGTTTTAGCAGCGCAACTTATGCCAAAAATCAACCCGTTAAAGGCGGTTACTTTGCCGGCTACTACAACGGTAAACAAAATATCGTCGGACAAAGATTGTTTATCGAAGTTTAATCATTATTTTCATTAATTTCTGCAGGCGTATCTGAATATACGTCTTTTGAGAAGGCATATCTGTATAATGCATAAAAATACGCTACTGCCATAATAATTGTTACAGTCATCACAACATAACTTTCTTTTATGAGATATCCTTGTGAAATTGACATAAAATCATCGCTGCATAAGAAGACACAAGCCGTCATTAGAAGTGCATATGGTATTGAGATAATTTTCCAGAATGTTTGTTTGCCGAATTTAATATTATAAGCATATCCGACCATAAACAAAACATCTACAACTACAGAAATCATAACAATCCAATCCCATAAATTCATTTTATTTATAGGCATTACAAAAAGAATATAAACTGTATTAAGAATTAATATAACTGAGCTATATGTCAAAAAAAGCTTCCAGTAAGATCTTTTAACCTCTGCCATCTCGGAAAAATATTTTTTATACTTAAAAAATGCTGTAATAACTGGGGAATAAATAATTGAATAAAGAAGCAGCGAAAATAGTGAAATTGTAACAATTCCGCCAATAAAACGAGAATGGTTATCCTGGCCTGCTGATTGTATAAATAATTGAGGCATTGCAGAATAAACTGCGAGAAATACTGTTAACAGAATAAACAGCAATATTCCCGAAAAAATTATATTGTTTGCTTTAAGTGAGAACAACTTTTTACGCCAGCCAAGAGCGAAAAAATATCCCGCGATAAATACATAAACAACTGACAAAATATATCCTAATGCCAAATTTATTTCAGTCACCTGCATTGTTCCTGTTATACCGTTTATCTGCAAGAAAGCAAACAATAATGCAAAAAGTATAAAAAATATTTTCCAAACCATAATTTACTCCTTAAATTACTTTCTTAAATTAGCATATATATCAAATTTTGTAAATTATCAAAAAAATAAACTTAATATTAATTATAAATAATATATATTTTAAGTATAATATTCTTTGTAAACGTTGAGAAGGAAAAAACATGATTAAAAGTTTAAAAGTAATTTATGAAAGACTAAGCAATACACAAGCCTGGCATAATTATTCAAGAATGTGGCCGTTTGTAAGGCCTTACTGGTTCAGAGCGCTTTTGGCAGTGTTAATATGTATTCCGATTGGCTCTTTAGATGCAGTAATTGCACTTTCTTTAAAGCCGTATATGGATTTGGTTATGGTTGAAAAAACAGTTCAATCGCCCTGGTATATTCCATTTGGAATAGTTGCATTTACCTGTATTCAAGGCTTTTTAAATTACATGGCAACCTATCTTAACACCTGGGTAGGAACAAAAATCACTAACGATTTAAAATTTAAACTTTATTCAAAAATGCTTTCATTTGAAACATCTTTCTTTGACGCAAGGCAATCCGGCGATGTGATTTTCAGATTTAATAATGATGCGGATATGGCATGTGCAGGACTCCTGAATAACTTGAAGACATTTGTCTCAAGACTTTTCTCTTCAATTTCTTTAGTTGGAGTTTTAATTTATAATTCATGGCAGCTGGCCATTATTGCAATTGTTGTGCTCGGCTGTGCTTTTCTTCCGCTCGCCAAAATCAGAAAACGTATTCAAAGTGTAATGGATAAAACAGTTATGGCTGATTCAACAATTATAACAGCCTACAATGAAAGCTACGCCGGAAACAAGACAATTACGGCATATAATTTAAAAGATTATCAGGAAAACAAATTCCAAATGATTTTAAAAAGTATTTTCGGCTTACGCATAAAAATGATTCAACGTACAAGCTGGCTTTCGCCAATGATGCACGTTATTGTATCAATCGGTATAGGTCTTGCAATCGGATACGGAAGCCACTTAATCCTGACGAAACAAATTACAAGCGGCAACTTTGTTTCCTTTATTACAGCCTTGATTATGCTTTATACACCTATCAAAAACCTTGGAAATAACTTTAATGCTGTTCAATTCTCATTTATGGCAATTGAACGTGCGTTTGATATTTTGGAAAGCTCTCCGAAAATCAAAAATAAACCCGATGCAAAAGTTCTTAACAATATAAACTCATCTATTGCATTTGAGCATGTAAACTTTGAATATATTCCGGGTAAACCTGTCCTTAAGGACATTAATCTTGAAGTTAAAAAGGGCGAAACCATTGCGCTTGTTGGAAACTCAGGCGGCGGAAAAACAACAATAGTTAATTTAATTCCAAGATTTTATGATATAAATTCAGGTTCAATAAAAATCGATGGTACTGACATAAGAGACTACACGCTTGAAAGCCTTAGAAACCAAATTGCTGTTGTTTTCCAGGATAACTTCCTATTCTCAGGCACAATAAGAGAAAATATTCTCCTAGGAAAACATAATGCAACTGATGCAGAAATTCAGAAAGCCTTAGAGATGGCTTATTTAGATGAATTTGTGTCAACTCTTGCCGAAGGACTTGATACACAAATAGGCGAACGCGGCATACTTCTTTCAGGCGGTCAAAAGCAGCGTGTTGCAATTGCAAGAGCATTTATTAAAAACGCGCCTATTGTTATCCTTGATGAAGCAACTTCGGCATTGGACAACAAATCAGAAGCCATCGTTCAAAAAGCTATTGACAATCTTATGATTGATAAAACTGTTTTTGTTATTGCGCACAGACTATCTACAATACAGAATGCAGACAGAATTGCTGTGATTAATGAAGGGGTGCTTGCTGAACTAGGTACTCATGACGAGCTTATGCAACTGGAGCATGGAAAATATAAAACGCTATATGAAATGCAGTTTAGGAGCCAAAAAACTCCAGCCGCGGTTTAAATATTAACCGTCCGGCTAATAGACAAACGGATATAATTTTAATATAATAACAGCAGTTACTTGTTAATTAGTATAAGAGGTTATATAGGCTCCTAATGGAGTTTAATTTCAAATTGTTGAAAATGATTTTAAACATAATATTTAAAAAATCAATTTCATAATTCAAAAAAGACTTAATCCTTTTAGGTTTTCTGCATCCGTTTATATTAAATTAAATCAGTTCATTTTCAGCCAGAATATTTTTCAAGGCGTGAGCTGATTCTTGCAGCTTGCTAAGTTCATCAAAGCTTAATGAAATTGGAACAAGGGTTTCAATGCCATCCTTACCGACAATTGCAGGCATGCTTAACGAAACATCACTAATTCCATATTCGCCATGCATTATTGTTGAAACCGGAAGAATTGACCTTTCGTTTCTTACTATTGCCTCACAAATTCTTTTAACTGACATTGCAATTCCGTAATTCGTAGCTTTTTTCATGGAAATAATTTCATATGCACTATTTTTTACATCTGTTGCAATTTTTTCCGTAGCATTTTGGTGGTCATAATGCCCGCGCATTTCACAAAAATTATTTAGTGGGACACCTGACACATTAGCGCTGCTCCAAACTGCAATTTCACTATCTCCATGCTCTCCTATAATAAAAGCATGTACGCTTCTGCTATCAACATTTAAATGACGGCCTATTGCATATTTTAATCTTGCTGTATCAAGCACAGTACCAGAACCAATAACCCTGTTCTCCGAAAGACCGCTCAGTTTTACAGCCGCATAAGTCAAAATATCAACAGGATTAGCAACAATTAAAAGAATTCCATTAAAATTTCTTTTCTTTATTTCAGGAATAATTGTTTTAAAAATATTTATATTTTTTTTAACCAAATCAAGACGCGTTTCACCGGGTTGTTGATTTGCACCAGCTGTAATAATAACAATTCCGGCATTTTTTACATCATCGTAATCACCGGCATGAATTTTCATTGGTTTTGAAAAAGGTATTCCATGGCTAATATCAAGAGCCTCACCTTC
>QAMI01000066.1:52678-66001 GCA_003150395.1 Candidatus Gastranaerophilales bacterium
GGCATGCTTAACGAAACATCACTAATTCCATATTCGCCATGCATTATTGTTGAAACCGGAAGAATTGACCTTTCGTTTCTTACTATTGCCTCACAAATTCTTTTAACTGACATTGCAATTCCGTAATTCGTAGCTTTTTTCATGGAAATAATTTCATATGCACTATTTTTTACATCTGTTGCAATTTTTTCCGTAGCATTTTGGTGGTCATAATGCCCGCGCATTTCACAAAAATTATTTAGTGGGACACCTGACACATTAGCGCTGCTCCAAACTGCAATTTCACTATCTCCATGCTCTCCTATAATAAAAGCATGTACGCTTCTGCTATCAACATTTAAATGACGGCCTATTGCATATTTTAATCTTGCTGTATCAAGCACAGTACCAGAACCAATAACCCTGTTCTCCGAAAGACCGCTCAGTTTTACAGCCGCATAAGTCAAAATATCAACAGGATTAGCAACAATTAAAAGAATTCCATTAAAATTTCTTTTCTTTATTTCAGGAATAATTGTTTTAAAAATATTTATATTTTTTTTAACCAAATCAAGACGCGTTTCACCGGGTTGTTGATTTGCACCAGCTGTAATAATAACAATTCCGGCATTTTTTACATCATCGTAATCACCGGCATGAATTTTCATTGGTTTTGAAAAAGGTATTCCATGGCTAATATCAAGAGCCTCACCTTCGGCTCTTTTAGAATCCGAATCTATCAAAACAAGTTCTGTGAACAATCCGCTTTGCATTAAACTAAATGCCGATGCTGAACCCACAAACCCGCATCCTACAATTACGGCTTTATTAAAATTAACTGTTTCTTTAATGTCATTCATGCATGCCCCCTTTTTATATTTTACACTTTGTAAATGGGATTTTATCACAGAAATGATTTTATAACAGTAAAATATAATAAAAAACGCCCTGATGTATAATAAATCGGGCAGTTGCAAAGTTATTCACATATAAATAATCTATTTTAATATTTTATGATACTGGCAAAAATGGCCCCGGCGCGATTCGAACGCGCGATCTTCGGTTTAGGAAACCGCTGCTCTATCCTGCTGAGCTACGAAGCCAAAGTATGTGCCTGATGCGATTCGAACGCACGACCTTTTCCTTCGGAGGGAAACGCTCTATCCAACTGAGCTACAGGCACAGGACGAAGTCCTTGCATAACTTTTAGCGGTTGTTGTCGAACGGCTTTTGATAATTTGATTTTGATATGAGAATGTTCAAATTAAAGCTTTGGGTTACTATCATTTTTATAATAGTTTTATCTTAATAAAAAAGCCGCTCATTAGCAAGCGGCATTTTTATGTATTTCTTTATTATTATTTAAAATATTCTTGAGCATTTACTGCTTGACGTTCTTTTTCATCTTCCACCTTGAAGAAAGGCATTTGTTTAAAATTAAACATCGCTGCAATTACAGAACTAGGAAAAAGTTCTGTTGCATTGTTTAAATCCAAAACAGCTGCGTTATAAAATCTTCTTGCTGCAGCAATATGCTCTTCTACTTCATTATATGTCTGCATTGACTGAAGCATTGTCTGATCAGATTTGATTTGAGGATAATTTTCCATATTTACCATCAGCTGACCCATTTGGCGAGAGATTTCACCATCTAATTTAAGCTTGTCTCCTACGTTGTTTAAATCTGATGAAAGTTTAAGCGCCTGAGATCTTAAAGCTGTGATATTTTCCATCAAGCCTCTTTCATGCTCCATGAATTTGTTAGCAATTGTTAAAATATTAGGAATTAAATCATAACGCTTTTTCAATTGCACATCGATACTCGCAAAAGCCTCTTTAACTTTGTTCCTTTTAGTAACAAGCGAGTTGTAAATTCCAATAATAAACACTATTAAAAGGACTAATATTCCTAATAATATCATGCTTGGTTCAATTGACATTCCGCCACCTCCTGTTGCTGCGTCAGCATATTGTTTTCCATTTACTAAATTATTCATATTACCTCACTTTTATAAGTATAACATTCAAAATATTAAAAAATACAACTAAACAGAGTATTTTTCCCCCAGCTTTTCAAATGAAACAACTTCATCAAAATCTTTACGGCTTTTAACAGTCCGGGCATGTTCTTTTTCATAACCGAGAGTTAAGAGCGAAATTAAAATTTGTTTGTCATTTATTCCTAAAAGCTGTTTAACTGTTGCTGCAACATTATTTTCCTTATGGGTAAGCTCATTTGCAATTGCCCCTACAATACAGCAGCCAACACCGAGTTCTTCAGCACGAAGCGTCATATAACCAATTGCATAAGACATTTGCTCGATAGTTCTTAACAAAGTTTCATATTCTCCAAGAAGAGAGGGGTTTAAAACTGGATTTGAGAGAATATAATTTCTAACATCAGAGTTTCTGCCTTGTTTCTCCATAACTCTAGAAAACTTATCGTCATTCCAGGCTGTCATATCAGCAACACAACAAATAACAGCAGAAGCATTTTTAACCTGATTTTGATTATTTGCAGCTACTGCAAGTTTATCTTTTACAGATTGATTTTTAACAACTATGAACTGCCAGGGTTGAACATTTACCCAGCTTGGCGCCATCATACCCGCGGTAAGAATTTCTTTAATTATTTTGTCCTCAACCGGTTTATCACTGTAAGAACGTACGCTTTTTCTATTTAAAATAGCATTTGCTACCATGACAGACTCCCTTCTTTTATATAACAAGTATATAATTATTTTCCAGCTATGACAACAGTGAAGTCAGTTCCGTCACAATAGTAATTGTTAGGTTCAAATACAAATTGATATCCGATAATTGAAGGCATTTTCTTCTTCAACCAGTTGTAATAATCATTTGTAATATTCTTTGAATGAGCAACAAATTGAGTATGTGTTTTGCTTACGGTTCCTGTACATGCTACATTTATTCCTAAATTTATCAATTGCTCCTTAACTAATTTTGCCTCCTCAGCATTACCATCGGAATACATTATTCCGGCTTTAACATCCGTCATACTTTCAGGATTAATTTTTTCACGGTAAATAAGCCTGTTAACAACTTCCTGAGTTTTTTCAGGGTCTAAAATCCAATAGCTGATATATCCTTTTTTATTTGGAGCACCCGGAAGCATTGCAATTTCAATCTTGTCCATATCAAGATGTTTTGCGAAACCTGCATATTGGGAAAGTTCATAGAATGACATGTTAGTTTTAATATATTTACTTGCTACATTAATTATTTCAGGAAGCTTAGTGATAGTTTCTGGCTTTTTAAGTGCCTCCATCATACCTCTTAGGAACCACTGCTGACGCTGAGTTCTTCCGATATCACCCATCGGATCATGTCTAAATCGCAAATACCCGATAACCTCTTTACCATTCAAATGGTTAGGGCCTTTTTTAAGATTTATAAATAATTTTCCTGAATAATCATTATAATGCATATTTTTTTCAACATAAATATCAACGCCGCCAAGAGCATCAACAATTTCTTTCACAGCCTCATCATGAACCATTATATATCTGTCAATTTTAACACCTAAAGTTTCTTCAATTGTGCGAATAGTCATTCCGATGCCGCCAATCGCATGAGCAGCATTAATTTTTTGTACTCCATGATCATCTGGCAGATAAACTTTACTGTCACGCGGAATTGAAAGTGCATTTAAAGATTTTGTTCTTGGATCTACATTTAATAAAATTATTGTATCAGTTCTAGTACCTTCCCATGGGTCGGTTCCTTCCCCATTTGAATCGACACCCAGCAAAAGAATATTTCTTCTTTTATTACCAAAAGGTAAGGAAAAATCAGCTTTATGTTTGGTATCATTGTCTTGGGAAAGTTTTATAAACAGTTGAGTTATGACATTATCTTTACCCAAATTTTCTTCAAGAAATTCCTGATTATCAGCCAAGAGAAAGAAACTGATTGCTATGCCGATTATCAGAATTGTTAAAACCAAAACGGTACGCAAAAATCGTGAACTTTCACGCTTTCTTAGCTTGGCTTGCCTTATATAATTTTCTTCTCTGTTAACCTGACTTCTTCTTGGTCCTTTGTATGAATCTGTTTTCATATATATTCCTTGTTTTCACGTGTATAATAATATAATATTATAGATTTTTTCATTGCATATACAATAGTTTAATGATTTTATCAAAAAATCTTCAACAAAAATGTTGACACAAGAGTAAAGTAAACAATCAACCCTACAACGTCAATTGTGGTTGCAATTACCGGTCCAGAAGCGACAGCAGGGTCAATATTTAATGACTTTAACGCAAATGGAGTGAAGGTTCCAATAATCGTTGCCATTGTCATATTAATTGTCATCGCGATACCAACAACAACACCAAGCTCAATGCTATGCTGCCACCCGAAAGTTGCAAATGTCACGATTAAACCGAAAATAGCACCTATTATTAAACCTACAAACATTTCTCTTACAATATGATAAAAAGCAGAACTCATTGTAACCTGGCCTGTAGAAAGACCACGAACCATAAGAGTAATACTTTGTGTTCCGATATTTCCGCCCAGGCCCGCCAAAAGAGGCATAAATATCGCAACAATCGGAATTGCCGCAATTGTATGGTCAAAATGATGTGCAACATTTACTGCAACAAATTCGCCTAAAAGTGTTATAAAAAGCCAAGGAGTTCTTGCACGTATTGCGTTTAAGATGTTTCCTGAAAGAATTTCATCTTCATCTACGACTTCAGTTGAAATACCAGAAGATTGATAAATTTCTTCTGTTGTTTCTTCTTCAAACAAGTCATGAACATCATCCCAGGTTATCATTCCCTTAAGCCTGTTATACAAGTCCACAACCGGCAGGGCATTATACTGATATTTCATAAACTCATCAGTTATATAATCACTGTAATCGTCAACATGAAGCTTTACGATATCAGAAATCATGATATCTTCAACTTTTTTGTTGGCCGGTGATGTAAGGAGTTTTCGCAACGAAACTACACCTAAAAGATGGTTTTGCTTGTCGGTTACATAAATATAATACAATTCAAGATTATCTTTTTCAGCTTTAATTCGAATATAGTTTAAAACCTCCTGAACAGTCATGTCAGAATTAACGGTTAGCACGACAGGGTTCATAATCCCGCCTGCTGTGTCCTCATTATATGTAAGAAGTTCTCTGACTTCTTCTGAAAACTTATGCGGAAGCTTATCAAGATAAGTTTCGCTCTCATCCTCTTCCATATCCCCCAAAACATCAGCTGCAGCATCATGAGGAAGTTTAGTCAAAATTTTTGAAGCGACTTCCTGGTCAATGTCTCCTAAAAGTTCAACCTGCATTTGCGGGGAAAGATATTCCATAAGTTCGGCAGCTTTTTCAATATCAAGAAGTTTGAAACATTCAAGCCTTTCTTCAGGTTTAAGCTCCTGAAAGATATCTGCCAGGTCAGCACTGTGAAATCCGGCCAATTCTTCTTTTAATTGGTCAAGAGTTTCATCTTCCATTATTTCCCGTAATCTTTCAATAACATTTGAGACATTCATCATATCAATATTATATTATAAATATGGAATTTGAATATTTTTATTCCCATTTAATTTTATAGCCCAAAACATCGGCAATATTTTTTGCATCAATATATCTCAAAGAACCGCGGGCAAGTTTGTTATTCAAACTTTGTGCTGTTATATTTTCCCCGAATTTGTCAGTCAATAAAGCTGCAACAGACTTGTAAGTTTGTCCTCTGGCGACCATATATGAACGGATTTCATTTCTAATATCGGTAATGTCTGACATAAGTCAATTTTAAACTTGCTGATTTTATTTGTAAATACAAACCAGCTAATGTAAACGTAAATAATTGAAAATTACATAAAAACATGTATAATATATATAAATACGAGATAAATTATTACATAAGGAGGAGAGATGAATAAGAATAAAGGGGCATTTACTTTGGCGGAGGTTTTAATAACATTAGGAATTATAGGAATAGTTGCATCAATGACACTTCCTGCAATAATTACGCGAAACCAAAATAAAGCTCTTGAAGCATCTTTAAAGAAAAATTATTCTGTTCTTCAACAGGCATTTGACATGTATCAGGCCGAGCATGGCGAAAGATTAAAACCTGAAATTATCGGCAAACATGAATTGAAATCTGCCATAATCAAATACTTCTCTGTTTTAATAGATTGTGGATTTGGGGCAGGGGATGCAGACAAAGCCTGCATTCCGGCTTATGAAGTTGGAAATGAAAATTATAAAGGTTATTACAAGACTTATAATAAAAACATAATGCGTTTAGCTCTTCTAGATGATGGTCAATTTGTTCTAAAAGACGGAAGTGCTATATTTATAGAGAATATTTCAGAAAACTGGGTATTCATTTCTGTAGATGTTAATGGATATAGAAAAAAACCAAACCAATGGGGCCACGATTTATTCACTTTCCAATTGATGAAAGACGGAAGGATTTTACCCGTAGGCGCTCCTGGAACCGGCTATATTAATAAAAATACGTATTGTGCTGTAACTTCCACAAACAACTACAATGGAGTTGCCTGCACATATTATGCAATTAACAATAAAGACTATTTTAATAACCTGCCACGGTAGCTGCTGAATAACTTGTCCTTCATACAGATAATCACACTCTTCATGTTTATGATAAAATTTAAATTACAGGAGAGAAAAAGATGATTAAAGATTATTTTATAGAAAAAATTGAAAATGCGGTTTTAACAGCTGTGAATGCGGGAAAACTTGGACAAATGAGCGAATATACTAAAGGCTCGCTTGTTGTTGAAAAGCCTAAAAACCCTGATTTTGGAGATTTTGCGGTGAATGTTTCTTCACTTGCGCGCACTGCTAAAATTGCACCGCCAATGATTGCAAATGCAATTGTCTCTGAAATAACAGACGATGGCAACGAATATTCTGTAATCGGCGGATTTATAAATTTCAAAGCCGGAAATCCCCTTTTAACAAATGCCATTGAGGAAATATTTAAAAAGCGCCAAAACTTTGGACGTCCAGAAAAAATAAAAAAAGAAAAAATTCTTCTTGAATATATTTCTGCAAATCCGACAGGACCTTTCCACATTGGTCATGGCAGGTGGGCCGCAATGGGTTCTGCCCTTGCAAATCTTTTGAAATTCTACGGGCACGAAGTTTATCAGGAATTTTACATTAATGACGCAGGAAGCCAAATTCAAAAACTAGGGAATTCTCTTGCGATAAGAATTCGCCAGGAACTTGGCGAAGATATCGACTTCCCGACAGATGAAATTGAGAGAAAAAATTATTATCCCGGAGATTATTTAATTCCGGTTGCTAAAAAATATCTTGAAACACACAAAGGCTTGCCGGAGGATGTAAAAGAACTGAGTGATTTTGCAAAATTAGAAATGGAAAATCTTCAAAAGGCTTTACTTGACAACTTCCGCGTTCATTTTGACAACTTTTATTCTGAACTTACGCTCCATAACTCAGGAAAAGTTGATGAATGCGTTAACAAATTGAAAGCAAGCGGCAAAATTTACGAAAAGGATGGCGCAGTTTGGTTTAAATCCTCTGACTACGGCGATGATCAGGATAGAGTTATCAAAAAAGCCGACGGGTCAAACACCTATTTGACAGCCGACATTGCATACCACATTGATAAATTAGAGCGTGGATTTGACAGGTTAATTAACATCTGGGGCGCAGACCATCATGGTTATGTTGCTCGTGTGAAAGCGTCGATTGAAGCGCTCGGATACAATCCAGAAAAACTTGAAGTGCTTCTGGGACAACTTGTAAACCTTGTAATTAACGGTAACGAAGTCAGAATGGGCAAACGTAAAAATATGGTTACGCTTGAAGATTTGATTGAGGAAGTCGGCGTTGATGCAACCCGTTTCTGGATGTCTATGAGAAACATAGATACAACATTGGATTTTGATATAGAACTTGCAAAAACAAACAGTGACGAAAACCCTGTGTTTTATGTCCAATATGCCCATGCCAGAGCATGTTCTATTTTGCGCAATGCAGTAGAAGAAAAATTTGATACAGAAACCGGCAAAACAATTCCGGCGCCGCTGACTTTAGCAGAATTTGAGGAATTGAAAAACAACTACAAAAAAGAAGATTTACTTCCGACAATTGAAACGGCACGAAAACTTATCTTAAAGCTGGAAGAATTTAAGTCAATGATTAAGATGTCTGCTGAAACACGTCAGGTTTATACGATTTGTAGATACGTTCAGGAGCTTGCTTCTGAATTTCATTCCTTCTACAACGCAAACCGGGTAATTTCAGAGGACAAAGCTTTGATGAAATCTCGTTTGGCGCTTGTTCTTTCGGTAAAACAAGTTCTTAATAACGCGCTTGAGATACTTGCTGTTACAGCGCCTGAAAGAATGTAACAAACAAAAATCCCGGTTTTAGCCGGGATTTTTATTTATGCTAGAAAGCCGCGAGTTTTCGAACTTATTACTTCTTTTGCTTTTTCATAAGTTTTATCCGGATTAAAATTATGCTGTTCAATTGAACTTTTAAAAGCTTTAATTTCTCCGAATCTATTCTTCACAACTTTAATTACTTCATCAGGAAGTCTAAAAACCTCAAGTTTACTCTTGTCTTGGAAAGTCTTTGACGAATATTCACATTTTATGCCGTCTTTTGTTGAAAATTTATGAGACTCAATTTTGGGCATCAAGGGGGTTTTAGTATAATATTTTGTGTTTGTCATAAGATAGCCGGGAGTACGAGAGCTATTGAACTCAATTGACTTTTTTAACAATGGAACTGCGTTTTTCAAAATTTGTATTGTCATAATCATTTTCCTTTACTGCTGATGTAAATGTATATAAATAAAATTAATTGCTTATATTTTAAGCAGTCTTTACAATTCTTAATTCATTAAGCATTTTTATAATCTCGCCATAATTTTCTTCAAGAACGAGTTTTGCGCGTAAATTCTTTGCATTATGGAAGCCAGCAAAATAATACGGATAAAATTTTCTCATAAATTTTATACCAACATTTTCTCCGCGCAGTGCAATTTCTTCATCGAGATGCGTCCTAAGCATCTCGGCTTTTTCTTCAAGCGTCGGAGGAGTGAGTTTTTCACCAGTTTTCAGGTAGTGAGCTATTCTTCCGAGCAGAGTGGGATCACCAAGCGCACCGCGCCCAATAGCAACACCATCCGCTTTTGATTGCTCTAGACATAACAAAGCTTCATCAATAGTTGTTATGTCTCCATTTGCAAAAACAGGAATATCAACTGCTGATTTTAACTCCGCAATTTTTGACCAGTTAGCCTGACCCGAGTACATTTGAGAACGTGTGCGGCCATGGATTGTAATAAAATCAGCCCCTGCTTCCTGCATTTTCACTCCAAATTCTACAAAATTCATCTCATCAGCCGTATAGCCAAGCCGAAACTTAACGCTGACAGGCTTGGCTGTTCCGGATTTTACAGCTTTTACCAGTTCAGCGGCGAGCTTGGGATTTCGCATCAATGCACAGCCATCCTGTCCTTTCACAACTTTATTTACAGGACAGCCCATGTTAATATCAATCATATCAGCGTATTGATTCAAAAATTCAGCAGCTTTTTGCATCATTTCTGGTTTATGACCGCTTATTTGATATGAAATAGGGCTATGGTTTTCTTCACGTTTAAATATCTCCGTTCCTGACCGTCCATTAAGTGTTTGCGCAAGATATTCCGAACTTATCATCTCTGTAGTTAAAAGCACGTCGGGAGAATATCTTCTGACCAAACTTCTCAGAACATAATCCGTTATCCCCGCCATAGGGGCAAGGGAAACACGGCTTTTTATCAAATCATTTACTTTATTTTGCATATTGTTTCAATTCTTCCAGACGTGCTTTTGCATACTGTTTATACTCATCCTCCGGCGCATTTGAAGAGGAGTATTTTTGATAGTAAGCATAAGCTTCTTTATACTTTTCCATACTATCTAAATCCACAGCAATAAGGTAGTTTACAATATTTAAGTCATCACCGCTTCCGTACTTAAGGGAATTCTTAAAGTTATTTACAGCTTCTGTTTTATTTTCCTTGTTATCGTAAATCATGCCTCGGTAATAATATCCATAAGCATTCATGGGATCTGCAACAAGAAGTTTATTTAACAGATTTAAACTTTCATCATATTTCTGACTATCATAAAAGGCAATCGCTTCATTAAGCATATTTGCGTTATTTTGCTGCTGAATAGATTTTAAATAATCAGCAGCCTTCTGATTATTTTTATTAAGGGCAAGAGATTTTTTCAAATACTCTTCAGCGGCAGTTATATTTTCGTCTTCTGCAAATAAAACGCCTATATAATACGCAATATCAGAATCGGTCGGCTTTAGCGAAAGAGCTTTTTGATAGTATTCTATTGCTTTTGCACGGTTATCAAGGTTTTGGTAAGCTGAGGCTATGCCAAGCATTGAATCAGCAGTTGGCGGTTGTATTTTTGCATACTCCTTAATAGCATTCTCATAATCTTTGTTATTAAAGTATTCGGCAGCCTTGTCAAATTTTGAGGCGATATTTTCATTTTGAAGATTTTTTATTGCATCATTAATTTGCGAATTATCTGGGAATTTTGATTTTGCGTTGTTTAAAGTAGTTAAAGCTCCATCATAATTCTTCATTTGTCCCTGGGCAATCGCAAGATTTACGAACACCTCCGGATTGTTTGAAGCTTTTGTAATTTCAGAATATACACTTATTGCATCCTCAAGCTTATTTTGCCTATGCAAATCAAGTGCGTAACTGTATAAGATTTCGGCAGCAGAAGAAGAATTTGCGTTCTTTTTAACATAATCTACATATTGCAAAGGTGTCATTGAAGCTTTTGCAGAACTAAACATTTCATTTAAAGCAATTTCGTTGTCCGGCTCAATGCTCAAAACTTTTTTAAAATAAGTTTGCGCCGCCTTGTTATCACCAAGTGCTGCCAGTGACTGCGCTTTATATAAATTAGCCTGGACATTATCCGGATAAAGGATTAAAACACTGTCATAAGCTACAACAGCAGTTTTGAAATCGCCTTTTTGCTGATAAAGAGTTCCTACATTTAAACGTGTATTAATATTTGAAGGATCAATAGATTCTGCTTTTTGATAACAAGATAGGGCATCCTCAAATTTTCCCTGCTTTTGGAGAATAGCGCCTAAATTTGCGATTGTATCAGCATCTTTTGGATTTTCTTCCAGTTTTTTCTTATAGATTCGCTCTAAAGAATATAAAACTTCTTTATTATCTATACTTCTTGTTAAAATAAAGTTGTATTCTTCAACAGCAAGCTCCTCGCTGCCAAGTTTATCAAGAACTTTTGCATAAGAAAGTCTTAGAGGAATATCATTCGGAGCCGCTGCTACAGCTTTTCTGTAGTATTCTGCACTTTTTGGGTCATTACCAAAAAGCTTCATGATATCACCAATTTGTTGAAACGAATCTTTTACAAGCTCTTTTGAACCTAGAGACTGAGAAAATTCATAGGCCGCTGCTGCAAACTCCCCTTCAGCACGAAGCTGTTTAGCTTTGTTAAAGCGAGATTGCGGACTTTTATCAAAATTAATAACTTCAAGACATTTTTCAAGATTTCCGCTTACTTGTGTAATAGCATGAGCTGAATTTTTTACACTGTTAGCATTCGGATACATAGCAAGATAGAACAATGCGCTTCGGTAATCATTCGCGGCTTTATCGTAATTTTTTTCGGTATTAGCATGGTATGTACCGCGGGCTAAATAAGAATTAACAAGACCAATACGCGCTGAATTATCCAAATAGTTAATTTTTAAAGCATTTTTAAATTCTGAAATTGCACTTGAATACTGATAATTAGACAAATATTGCTGTGCAAGGTCGAAATGTTCTTTGAATCCGGCATTGGCAGGAAGGCTTAGAGCTAAAATTCCTAAAAATGATATTACAAATTTTTTCATCAGTAACATACCCTCATCTTATGAAAAAATTTTAATACAAGAATAAGTGTATGTATACCGACAAATAACTATCCGGCAATACAATTTAATATTTTGTAACTATTTGCACTAAAAAAGCCCTATTAAAGGGCTTTTTATAATTTAGGCTATATCTTTAAAATCAGTTTTTGAAATAAATGTTGTAAATTGGTCAAACAACATTTGCAGTGGAATCTCCATCGAGAACGTTAAGTCTTCATCAATTTTCACCCCATCAACTGGCGCAAGTGACATATTTTTCAGTGCCAACATGCTTGCTTTTTTTCTTCTCATAATCAAATACTCCTATAATTGCTGTAAATCTTAACATTGTATTTATCGGCATTTAAAATTGGAACTTTAATACTTTGTAAGAAGATTTTTTTTAAAACCCTTTATTTACAGGCAATTCCGGTGTAAAAAATCTTTTTAACAATTTGTAACATAAAAAATTTATGAGTAAAATGTGCAAAAAAGCTTAACTTGTGGTATTATAAACCTGTAATAACAACATAAGGAGACACAACAATAGCAAACGACAACAGAAACAGGGACAAAGACCAAACAATTATGAACGAGCGTATAAGAGCTCGTGAAGTCCGCTTAATAGATGAAAAAGGCGAAAACCATGGAATTATAGAAACAGCAAAGGCTTTAAAAATGGCTTATGAGGCTGAATTGGATTTAGTTTTAATAAGCCCGAACCAGGTTCCGCCTGTAGCAAAAATTCTAAACTACGGAAAATATAAATACGAACAAGAAAAAAGGGCTAAAGAAGCCAAGAAAAAACAACATACTGTAGAAGTTAAAGAAGTTAAAATAAGATATAAAATTGATACTCACGATTATCAGGTTAGAATAAAGAGTATTCAAAAATTTATAGCACAGGGTAACAAGGTTAAAGTTGTGATTATGATGCGCGGACGCGAAATGCAGCATTCTAATCTTGCTTTTGATTTGGCAAACAGATTTATTGAAGACCTTAAATCAGAACCTTTGCAGATTGAGAAAAAACCAATGCTTGAAGGACGCAACGTTACTCTATACCTTGCGCCTCAGGCAGCTAATTAAAGTTAATATATATAACTTTACGGGTTGTGCAAATATTGCACAACCCGTTTTGATTATTATATGTGTACAGTTAATATTAATAGGGACTTTTAATATAAGGGGCTTTTTAATTTAGAAAATTCAAATTTTTCTCTTGACTTTCAAGTTTGAGCAAATATAATAAAAAATGTGGCTGATAAGTCATAAATAACTTCCTCAATAGTGTGTGAAGGTGTATAAAGCCTTAAAGGCAATATGAAAATTAAATATAAATATGCCGCAATAGCTCAGTTGGTAGAGCAAGGGACTGAAAATCCCTGTGTCCTTGGTTC
>QAMI01000020.1 GCA_003150395.1 Candidatus Gastranaerophilales bacterium
AGTTCCGTAAAAAGATTATTCATAGTATAATTGTAGCATGGTTAATTGTTGGTGAAAAGTGAAAGGTGAAAAGTGAAAGGTCGTTTTCTTAAAAAAGTTATTCTTATTATTTTGATAATTATTGCAATATTACTCACTGTACCATCTCATGAACCGGCAAAATCGCAGCATGAGGTAATTTTCTGGACGCTCCAGATGAATGATTTTTCAGATTACATGAATGGTGTTATCTCGGAATTTGAAACAGAAAATCCCGGCATTAAAATCAAATGGATTGATGTTCCGTTTTCAGAAGGTGAAAAACGCACGCTGGCTTCTGTATTGAGCGACAACCCGCCGGATTTGATTAATTTAAATCCTGATTTTTCTGCAACTTTGGCTCAGAAAGGCACGCTTTATGAAATTCCCTCAGACGCGGTAAAAGATTTCAACAGCGAAATCATAAACTCGTTGAAATATAATGGAAAACTATATTCAATTCCGTGGTATGCGACTTCAGCCGTCACGATTTACAATAAGGCTTTAGTCAAAAAGTCAGGAATTGCCGTTCCTAAAACTTACGAAGAATTGGCAATCTCAGCGCCCGTTGTCAGAGAAAAAACAAATGCGTATATTTTTCTTCCAAATATAACAGAAAACGACACCATGCTTAAAATTCTGAACAAATACGGCGTAAATTCTTACGAAAATATAAATTCCGAAAAGTCTGCGGAGGTTTTCGAACTTTTCAAAAACCTTTATCAGAAAAACCTTATCCCAAAAGAAAGCATTACGCAAACCCACCGCGAAGCTTTGGAAAAATACATGTCTGAAAATGTCGTGCTGTTTCAGGCTGGAGCGAATTTTCTCAATATGATTCAAGAAAACGCCCCGAAAACTTATGAACACACGGATGTTGCTCCGCAATTGACCGGTGAAATCGGGCAGAATGATTTTTCATTAATGAATTTTGTAATTCCGCTACGCGCAAAAAATAAAGATGAAGCTTTGAAGTTTGCCATTTTTCTCACAAATGAGAAAAACCAGCTTGAGCTTGCAAAACTTACAAACATAATTGTGACAAATCAAAAAGCTTTGCAGGACGATTTCTACACAAAATATGAAGAGCATGATTTGATGGCAAAAGCCCGCGTTATCAGCGCAAAGCAGCTTAACCATATTGAGCCGGCTCTTCAATCGGCTAGAAACCAGAAAGATATTAACAATCTTATAAATTCCGCTGTTCAGGAAATCTTGCTAAACAAAGCAAGCACCAAAGAGGTGCTTGACAAAGTTTCAAAAGATTGGAAATTGCTAACAGACTAACAATGCCAATGGCGATGGTGGCAGCCGCCTGAAATGTTGATTTCTGTATAAGAAGTTGACATTGGCATTCCCATTGGCATTGGAGGAGGCATCGGAGGCCCCATCATTGGCATTCCGACAAATCCGCCGTAAAATCCGCCGAATACCCCTCCACCGAAGGGGCCGACACCAAAGCAGCCGCCAAACGGGTTCATTGATGTCAAAAGCGAAGCGCCGAAAAGATTTTGCATGCCTTTTTGGTCTGCTTCATCCGTACCATACCCTGCCGCAGCATTTGCAATATATCCCAAATAGCTTCCGCCAAATCTGTCACCGCCTGTGCGTTCGTAAATATCTTTCGCTGCAATATTACGAACTGTGCCGGTCATTGCGTGCCGGCCGAAATTCATGATAGAAGTGCCCCAATCAGCGCCGTTATTTTTTTCTTCAAGCGCATTGGCTGCACTGCCCATCCAGGCATTAAAATTACTTAAAATGAAGTTTGCTTTTCCTAAACTCATAAATTTACTCTCTGGTTATATATCCTATATATATTAAAAATATTATTCCCTAAAAATTGACATGAATTTGTATGTTTGTAAAGATATGTTAACAAATTCGGCGCTAAATTAAAGTTTAGCATACAGTATGCCGATTTATAACTTAAGGAAATTAAAAAGGGATACGAAAACAATGGCTCTTAATGTTTACAATACAAATTATAAACTTGGCATTGACACTTCTGTTCTAAAAGAGGTTTCAGCAGAAATCCTTAAAAGAGCAGAAGCTAAAAACAGCCAATATAATGTAAACAATACATTTGGCAGTGTTTTAAGAGCAACTGAAATCGGTGTTGATTTGTACAGCGGAAAAGTTGATGCAAAAACAGCCAATCAAATCGCCCTTAACAACAGCGGCTTGAACATTCAATTGAGTGAAAAAGCTCAGCAAGCTATTCAATTCCTCAAAACTCAGGCTGCACAAAATGTTTCCAAAAATGTTGAAGGTAAAATGACAATTGCAGTTAACGAAACAGTTGAACAGCCTAAAACACAGCCTTCACCGCTTTTCAACAGTATTATAAGCAACAGCACAAGCAAAGACAAAAATGGTTCAAATCCTTTCTACCATGGTGAACTTTTAATGAAAGATGCCAAGAAAGGTAAAAAATCCGAAGAGCCACAAAGTATTTTCGGATAATAACATAAGAGTATCTTTACTCATTTGACGATTTCTCGTTATCGTCCTCGCGTTCATCTTTTTTTTGTTGATTTTTTTGATTGTTCTTATTCTTTTCATCAAGAATAAGCTGTTTTTTCTTTGAGTTGATAACATTGGCGACATTCATCATTGCAAGTGAGTTTAAAGTCGCACGCAAAACGGCGCTCCTGTCCATATATTTTTCAGACTCACGTTCCTGCTCTTCTTCTTCTCTTTGTTGTTGTGCAAAGTATTCTCCGCCCTGACCCATTTTGTCATCCTGGGTTCTTGCGGCCGTGCCGGAGATGTCGCCGCTCTTGAAGTTAAAAGAGCCGCCAATCCCGAAAAATCCTGCTGACCTGTTATCGACCATATTTTCTACCCTCGACACACTTGTTTGTGCGTGTTTATTCTACGTGTTTTCTTGAGTATAGATGATTTAATGTTATATTAACTCATCTAAATAAATTATTTTGCTACGATATTAATAAAAGTTTACATAAAAGTATATTGGATAATCGTGGAATATGTCAGATTGTTATAAAAATTTAATGCGGGTTTAGTGTGAAAAACCGAAACTTAAGTTTCGGTTTTTGTCTAAAAGCTTATTGGTTTAATATTCTGGGTCATTTATCTTTATTTGGGCTTTCGTATTCAATACCCATTTCTTTCAGTGTTCTGATGAAATTTTCCGCACAAATTTTTTGTGCTTCCGGAGGAACTATTCTCAAGATTTCAACTGTTTTCGATATTACAGGATCCTTGTCATACCAGCGGTTGTTTGCATTAACAGGTTTGACCATCTGGTAGAATTTTTCTATGGTTTCTTTTGAAACTTTTTGTTCAATTTTTTCCAGGAATATCTCTGCCTGAGCTCTTAATTCCGTTTGGTAATTCTTTAAAAGCTCAATTACTTCTAATAATAGCGGATCGTGATCGTACCAGCGTTTATAAGTAGGACTCATTATGTATATCCTCCGTTAGGTTAGGCAATGTATCGTCTTTTCTTTCTATCTTGCCTCCTAACAATCTTAGCTTAGTTTCGAAATTTTCGTATCCTCTATCTATATGATGTAGTTTTTCGATTGTGGAATTGCCTTCAGCCATCAAGGCTGCAACAACGAGGGACGCTCCGGCTCTCAAATCGCTTGCCGCAAGAGTTGCACCGGTAAGCTTTTTAACACCTTTTATAATTGCATGGTTTCTGTCCTGATGAATGTCAGCACCCATGCGGCGGAGTTCTGGAACTTGCATAAAGCGGTTTTCGTACAAACTTTCGGTAATTATTCCGACGCCGTTTGCAGTTGTCAAAAGTGTCATTGCCATTGACTGCAAGTCTGTCGGGAATCCTGGGTATGGCTGTGTAATAAAGTTTATTGAATTTAGTCTGTTTTTGCAGCTTACTTCAAGCGAATTGGGTTCTATAAGCTTAATATTTGCCCCCATTTTCAAAAGCTTGTCAGTGAAAAATGTCAGGTGGGCAGGATAAACTTCTCTGATAATTGCTTTACCGCGTGTTGCTATAATTGCAGTCATGAAAGTTCCGGCTTCAATTCTATCCGGAATTGTTGTGTATTCAATTGGATGAAGCTGTTCCTGTCTTACGCCGTTAATTACGATTTCTGATGTTCCTGCACCGTTGACATCTGCCCCCATTGCGTTTAGGAAATTTGCCAAATCTACGATTTCAGGTTCCTGTGCTGCATTTTGAATTCTTGTTGCGCCTTCTGCCAAAACCCCTGCGAGCATGAGGTTTTCTGTAGCCCCAACAGACGGAATATCCAGATAAATATCAGTTCCGATTAAGCGGGTTGCTTTTGCGTGTACGTAGCCATTTTCAATTTTTATTTTAGCTCCGAGCGCTTCTAAGCCGCGAATGTGGAAGTCTACACGGCGTTCACCTATTGCACAGCCGCCTGGAAGTGCAACAATAGCTTCCTTGCATCGTGATACCAGGGCGCCCAAAACAATAAATGATGCACGCATTTTGCTTACTAATTCGTATTTTGCAGTAACGCTTGTAATATTTGAGGCATCAATGGTAAGTGATTTTTCACTTTTGTTATAAGAAGTTTTTGCACCTAATTGCGCAATAACATTCAACATAATTTCAACGTCTGTTAAATCAGGAACGTTATAAATTTTTGTTTCGCCTTTAGCAAGCAAAGCGGCGGCCATAAGCTTTAAAACCGAATTTTTTGCTCCGCCTATTGTTACTTCACCTCTTAATGGGGTCCCGCCTTTTATAAAATACTTATCTGTCACTTTTCCTCCGAAAAGAAAGAATTTTTATTAAATGTTTACTACTACATATATGATAATACAACAATATTGCAATAAGTAAATAAGTTAAATAATGTAAAGAAAAGAAAAATTCCTTTATTTTTTAAAAATGATAATAATTCCTACTTTACAAAATTTATTTTGTATTGTATAGTAATTTATGTAAAAGAGATTATAAAAATTTACGAAATTAAGAAAGGTGGTAAAAATGGCAAAATTTGTATGTACAGTATGCGGTTGGTCAACTGAAGCTGATAAAGCTCCTGAAAGATGTCCTCTTTGCGGCGCAACAACATTCAAAGAAATAGGCGGCGGCGAAAAAGTTTACGCTTGTGAGCATAAAGTTGGCGATGGTGTTGTTGAAGATAAAGAAATCATGGAAGGTTTAAGAGCACACTTCGCAGGTGAATGCACAGAAGTCGGCATGTACCTTGCAATGTCAAGAGTTGCTGAAAGAGAAGGTTATCCGGAAGTTGCAGAAGCTTACAAAAGATATGCTTTTGAAGAAGCTGAACATGCTGCAAAATTCGCTGAACTTTTGGGCGAAGTTGTTACTGATTCAACTAAGAAAAACCTTGAACTTCGTGCTGAAGCTGAACATGGCGCATGTGATGGTAAATTGGCTATTGCAAGACGTGCAAAAGAATTGGGTTATGACGCAATTCATGATACAGTTCACGAAATGGCTAAAGATGAAGCTCGTCATGGAAAAGGCTTTGATGGTCTTTTGAAAAGATATTTTTCATAGTCTTTAAATTGTTCTTAACCCTGCTGCAAAATTTTGTGGCAGGGTTTTTGCATTTTCAATAGTTGCCTAAAAATTCAAAACTCATTATAATAAAAAAGTTAAAGAAGTATTTTTGAAAGGAGCTAAAGTATGAAAAAACAGACTATGATTGAATTTCAGGGGGGGGGGGCGTCTAAAAAACAGATTCCTTCAAGGTTTTTAGGAACTTTTATTGGTAAAGGATTTACTTTAGCCGAGGTTCTAATTACCCTCGGCATAATCGGAATTATTGCAGCCATGACCCTGCCGACTGTGATAAATAATGCAAGGAATAAAGAACATGAGGCCAGATTTAAGCAAGCATACTCACTTATTTATCAGGCTGTACTTTTGATGGGAAATGACGATCCGCAGCTCTGGCAAACATATTGCAGCAGCGGAATAGAAAAAGGTAATGCACAGTTTTTTATCAGAGATTTTGCTAAATATTTTCAAACCGTTGGAACTTTTGATATTAATACTACAAAGAGCAGAGATTTGCGTAAATTAGGATATAAACAGGAATATTTTTACAGTGTCGATAGGGGTAAAAAGAAATTTAATCCTGACGGATATGATTATGGTGCATTTATTGCTAAAAATGGCATGATTGTTTTTAGCAGCGGCTGCTGGTGGGAAAGGGCTCTGGATTTTGTTGTTGATACAAACGGACATAAAGGCCCTAATAAATTTGGTTATGATGTGTTTTATTTCCAGATTGCCAAAAATAATCAGCTTCTTCCTTCAAGTATTAGCAATTCTTTCAACGCTGGATATTCTGAACAGTCGGGCTGCTGTTCTTTTGACGGAACTACGGATGGAAGCTTGTGTGACAGTTCAGAAGGAGGGGCACTGGGCGGACGTAGTAGTGATAACGGCGCCGCATGTTCAAGGTTTGCGTTAATGGACAGGTTCCCAGGGAATGATGCTAAACCTTATTGGAAAAGTCTTCCGCAGCCATAACTACAGACTTCCGGTATCTTATAAAAACTCTAAATTAAAAGACCGCCTTAAATTTGGCGGCCTTTTTTGTACATATTGATTTTTGAGAATTATCCAAATTAAAACGCATTTGCTGGTTTTTTCTGAGCAGTTGCGCCAGGAATTGACTGCCAGTTTGCAGCCATGATTTTCTTGAATGATTTTAGAGCTGTATCTTCAAGTTCACCAAGCTCTTCTGCTTCCATGATAAGTTCTCTCAAAGGAAGCAATGCACGCTGGTCGCGAAGTACTCCGAGTGCTGCTGCTGCTCCTGCTCTTACAAGTTCATTTTCGTTACGGTTTTTCATAACATCGATAAGAGCTGGAACTGCTTTTGTGTCATTGAGTTTTCCAAGAGAGGTTACTGCGTAAATTCTTACGTTAACCCATTCGTCATACAACATATTAATCACTTTATCAACAGCTTTTTTGTTGCCTATTTCGCCCAATGCTCTTGTTGCATCACAGCGTACATTAACTTTTTCGTGATCAAGTGATTCAATCAAAGCATCAGTTGCAACATCGCCGATTTCGATTAAAGCGTCAGTTGCAGTAATACAAACTTGCGGGTTTTCATCATTTAAAGCTTCTACAAGAGGTTCTACAACGATTGCTCCGCCTAAACGGCCAAGTGCTCTTGCTGCACGAACTCTAACATCTACGTTTCTGTCTTCACGCAAAGATTCAATTAAGTGAGTTGTTGCTTTGCAGTCGCCAAGTTCGCCGAGTGCTCTTGCTGCATATAATCTAACAGATCCGTTTTTGTCATGTTTTAAAACTTCGATTAACGGTTCAACAGCTTTTGAGTCGCCCATTTCGCCTAAAACGCGTGCGGCATTATATCTTACTTTTTCGGAATTGCTTGTTCTTAAATCCATCAACAATTCATCAAAAGATTTTTTCACTTGTTTTTTCTTGCTGTTCACACTAATTGTCATCATTTTCCTCCGACACTACAAAATATTCTACACACTTATATTTCTATAAAGAATTTCTATAGAATATTATTGCCTTTTTACCTACTTTTAATTAATAATTATTTACAATTTAATCTTTTACTGTTGGGTTGTGAGATTTAATAAAGGGTAACACTCACACTTTATATTTATAATATAAACTATTTTTTTTAATCTGTCATGTAGTTGTTAGGATAATATTTCAAATTTAACGATTGTTTTTTTAACAATTGATGAAATTCAATTATAGTAGTGTAAAATCTGTAACAAATTTTAACAATTACTACTCACTGCAGATAGTAATAATAAACTCTGTACCATGGCCAACTTCACTGTTTACAGTAATTTTGCCCTTATGTTTTTCTATTATCTTTGCAGAAATCGCTAATCCTAATCCTGTTCCAACTCCTACTCCTTTTGTTGTATATCCGGCTGTGAAAATTTTATTTATTTCCGATTTTTTTATTCCTTTTCCGGTGTCTTTTATAGACACAGTCAAAGTTTTCGGGGTATATGAAGTAGAAATTGTTATCTTTCCACTCCCTTCTATTGCCTGGCATGCATTGACCAAAACATTGGTGAATACTTGATTTAGCATATTCGGATAACACTTGATGAGCGGTAATTCGCTGTAATGTTTTTCAATTAAGATTCTGTTCTTTGTTTCGTGGCGAATCAAGTCCAGCGTTAGATCCAGCTCTTTGTTTATATCTGCTTCCTGAAGTTCTGCTTCGTCAAGCCGGACAAATTTTTTGAGTGAAGTTACCATGTGGCTGATTCGTTGGATTGCTTCACGGTCTACTTCATTGATATCAGCAAGTATTGAGGATATTTCAGTATCTTCAATTTTTGGAAGAAATTTTGCAAGGATTGCGTTATTGGATTTGATTGAAGCAATCGGAGTATTGATTTCATGCGCTACCCCGGCTACAAGCTGGCCGAGAGAGGCCATTTTTTCAGAATTTATCAAATGCAGCTGTGTTTCTTTGAGTTCTTTCAGTGCATTTTGCAGCTGGTGAACTGTTTGGATGTTTTTGTTGTAAAGTTCTGCTCTGATAATTGCGTTTCCGAGCTGGGAGGAGATTGCCTCAAGAATTTCTAGTTCCTCGCTTAGTTCGCGGCGCTGATAACTAAGTAAAACTATTGTCCCGATTAGCTTTTGCATATGAAAAACCGGAACTGCAATCCTCATAACGGGCTGTTTATATGGTGCTGCATTTTTGTATTCTTTCATAGAATGCTGGGTTGAAATCCTGCCTGAGAAAATAGTTTCAGCCGTATCGTCATCGAATGTAAATTCTTTTTTTAACTCGGCATTCTTTTTTGGAAAGACTTCTTCTATACAAAACTTCCCTTTATCGTAAGACGCGTAATATGCTTTAAAAGTTCCAAACATTACGGACAATTCCTTAAGCGCTGAACTTAAGATTACAGACAAATCCATTGAGCCTCTGATGATATTGGAAACTTTGTTTATGAGTGCAATACGGATGGCTTGAGCTTGCGCTTTTTGTTTAATTTTCATTAAGTCATTGTTTTGATTTTCAAGATAGATTACGCGTTCTTTTAGTTTTTTATTTAAAGTTTCAAAAGAATTCAATTCTGTCTCCGCGCTGATATCTGAGAAAAACATAAGTGTGTATTTCCATTTTCTGACCGAATACAAATCGAAATATTGAAGTTTTCCGCTGTCATTCTGGTAGGAAATTCTTGCTGAAAAATCTTCTTTTGAAATCATTGCATTGTAGATAGGAGAATAGTTTTCAGGGTTTTCTGTATCCAGCGGGCAGATGTCAAAATTTGCGTTATGCGAGAACTTTTTGATATCTGAAAATTCAGGAAACCATCTTTTGAAAGTATTGTTTCTGTAGACGACTTCCTTGTTCTGATTTGTAATAATAACTGCATCCCTAAAACGGTTGAAAATGGTAAACTTTTTCATGATTTCATTATAGTAAATATTTGTGTAGTAAGCAATTTGTAAATGGCATAAAAAAATCCCGTCTTTATGGCGGGATTTTTATTTATTTTATAAAGATTACTTTTTTTGGATATCTTTAACTTTTTTATCGGATTTTTCCGTTTGATTTCCTTGATTTTGTTCTTGTGGAGCATTGAACATTTTTTGGATTTCTCCCTGGACTTTGTCCGGATTGTAAGCTTCGTCAACATATTCAATAGTTGCATTCTTTTTAAGTGATTCAACTAAATCGTCAACCATTTCGACTTGTTTTTGATTTGTGATGTAATCTTTAATATCGTTTTGAACTTTTTCAAACGGTTCCTGACCGGCTTCTTTTCTGTCAGTAACAAAGATAATGTGATAACCGTAAGGTGTTGTAACAATATCTGAAATAGAATTTGGTTTGAGAGCAAAAGCTGCTTTTTCAAATTCCGGAACCATTTTTCCTTTCGGGAAGAAACCTAGTTCACCTCCGTTAACTGCAGTTCCAGGATCTTCGGATTTTTCTTTTGCGATTTTAGCAAATTTAGAAGGATCTTTTTTAACTTCAGCAAGAATTTCTTCTGCTTTGGCGCGTTTTTCTTTAATTCTTTCTTCTACTTTTGCATTAAGTTCAGCTTCGCTTAATTCTTTGCCTTCATTTTCAGCTTTAATGATTTCTGCTAAATCTGCTTTGTTTGCAGCAACAAGAATATGAGAAGCTTTTACTTGTTCAGGATGTTTAAATCTTGAAATATTTTCGTTATAGAATTTTTTTGCATCCGCATCTGATACTTTTACTTCTCCGAGAGATTCTGCAAGTTTTTTAATTTTAACCTGTTCTGTAACATCTTTTTTGAAATCAGATGATGAGATTCCATTTTGTTTTAAAATAGTATCCAGTTGTTCTTTTGAACCTACTTTTTGAATGATATCTTTAATTGCATCTTCTGTATCTTTTGCTGTAACTTTAATTCCGCGTTTTTCAATTTCACCATCTAAAAGTGATTTAACTATTAATTCGTTAATAATTCTAACTTTCATCAGGTTGATGATGAAATCATTTTTGCCATTATTCAAATCAACTCCCATCTGGGCAAACATTGAATTGTTCATAGCTTTGTCCATTTTTTCGTCAAACTGGCCTTGAGTGATTTTACGGTCATTAACTTTGATAATCGCATTACCTGATTTCAAGCCGCAGCCTGTGAAAAGAATTGCTGTGGCTGCTAATGTGACTAAGAGTTTTTTTCCCTTCATAATGTCTCTCTTTCTTTTAATATGTAAATTCATGACTTATTTTATGAATATAATAAAACAAATCTGTCAAAATGTTAAATACTTCATCAAAGTTCATATATGCATTATTCAAGAGCAAAATGGAATTACCTTCCTGGCATGACTTCGGGGCAATTGTAAATTTTATTTTCTTCAATATATTAGAGGGAAGTCCTTTTTGAATAATTTTCCACTCCGGCTCCAAAAACGGCATATATATTCTTATATTTTCAGGCGTTTCGCGGATTAAGGAAATTCCGACATCAGTTGCGGAAAGTCGCAGGCGGATAAGTTTTATTAAATTTTCAACGCTTTGCGGCGGTTTCGAAAAACGGTCTTTCCATTCTTCTGTGATGTAATCCAGTTCTACATCATTTTTAACATCTGCAAGACGTTTATATTCAATCATTTTTTGTTCGGCAGAGCCAACCCACTCATCAGGGATAAATGCAGTAACATTGATATCGACAATTGCAGGATTATTTTTGTTAACGGTTTCGCCCTGGAGTTCGCGGACTGTTTCATCCAGAAGCTGGCAATATGTGTCGAAACCGACGTTTATCATATGCCCGTGCTGTTTTGTGCCTAAAATATTACCGACGCCGCGGATTTCGACATCACGCATGGCGATTTGATATCCGCTTCCGAGGGTTGTGAATTCTTTTATGGCTTTCAGGCGCTGAAAAGCCTCTTTGGTAATTTCCTTGCTCTGCTTGTAGAAACAATAACAGTAAGCCTGTCTTTGCGAACGTCCGACGCGGCCGCGAAGCTGGTAAAGCTGTGCAAGTCCAAATCTGTCAGCGTCATGAATTATCATGGTGTTTGCATTTGGTATGTCAATGCCGTTCTCGATAATTGTTGTTGCTAAAAGTATGTCGTACTCGTGATTTGCAAAGTCGACGATAACTTTTTCAAGCGTTTTTTCATCCATCTGCCCGTGTCCGATTGCTATGCGTGCGTTTGGTACAAGCTGCTGTAGTTGGAATTTAAATTCTTCAATAGTTTCAACGCGGTTGTAAAGATAAAAAACCTGTCCTTCGCGGTCAAGTTCATGTATAATCGCGTTTTTCACCATGTTTTCGTTCCATACGCCAACGTAAGTTTTAATTGGCATACGGTTTTTAGGTGGTGTGTTGATAATCGACATGTCTTTAATTCCGGAAAGTGACATGTAAAGAGTTCGCGGAATTGGTGTTGCTGACATTGTAATAATATCAATATTTTCGCGGAAAGCTTTAAGTTTTTCTTTGTGTTTCACGCCAAACCTGTGTTCTTCATCAATTACGAGAAGGCCAAGGTCTTTGAAAACAATTCCTTCCTGCAAAAGCCTGTGGGTGCCGATTACAACATCGCATTCACCAAGCGCAAGCTTTTTAATTGTTTCTTTCTGCTCTTTTGCAGTTCGGAAACGTGAAAGAAGTTCGACATTTACGCCAAATGGTTTAAACCGTTCGCTGATGGTTTGAAAATGCTGGAGCGCCAGAATTGTTGTTGGAACAATTACAGCAACCTGTTTTCCGGAAGTTACAGCCTTGAAAATCGCGCGCATTGCAACTTCAGTTTTTCCAAATCCGACATCCCCGCAGATAAGCCTGTCCATTGGCTGATCGCTTTCCATATCAGCCTTAACATCACTAATAGCTTTCATCTGGTCGGGAGTTTCCGTGTATTCAAAAGCCTCTTCCATTTCGACCTGCCAGTTTGTATCAGGCAGAAAAGCTATTCCCTGCTGCATTTTTCGTCTTGCGTAAAGCCGCAGCAAATCATAAGCAACCTGTTCAACTTCTTTTTTCACGCGGGCTTTTGTGTTTTCCCAATCTTTGCCGCCCATGCGTGAAAGCTTTGGTTTTATTGCGCCAGAACCTCTGTATCTGACAAGAAGGTTAATTTGTTCTGCCGGAATGTGAAGGCGGTCTTTTGAGGCGTATTCTATTGTCAGATAATCTTTCAACTGCCCGTCGATTTCCTGCTGGCTTAAGCCGCGGTAAATTCCGACCCCGTGAATGCTGTGAACAACATATTCGCCTTCCTGAATATCATTAATGTTTTCGATATATTCGGGTTTTTCTTTGTAGTAGGATTTGCGGGATGCCGTAACTTCTTTTGAGCGTTTGTTAAAAAGTTCGCGGTCGGTGAAGATGATTGTTTTGAAATCTTCTAGAATTCCGCCGTGAGAAGTTATGCTGTCGGTAAAAGTTATGAGTTTAAAGACTTCGCGTTCCTTGAGAATTTCTTTTACGCGCTCTTTGTAGTCGGTTGCAATGACGATATTGTATGCCGGCGCGGGTGACGAATAGTCATCGCAAGCCCCCTCGCCACTTGCGGAGCAAAGGGAACCGGCGAGTACCGAGCCGTGTGACCCTGCTTCCCGTAACGAAGTGGAGTGGTGAGAGGGTTGGGGTGAGGGGTGTTTAATAAACTCCGCAATTTCATCCAGATTTGCCTCGAAATTCTTCAGCGGAAGTGTGTTAAACTCAACAATTTCGTCCATCTCATCGTCAAGAAAGTTGTTAAAACCAATCTTTACAAATCCCGCAAGCTTTTGAATAAATTCCTCAAAAAGCACGTGATTTTTGTCTTTCAGTTCGTAATGAAGTCCGAGTTTTAAATTTTCTGCAATCTGTGTTTCGTAACCGGCATCAAGCGTTTCAAATCGGGAATAAACTTCGGCGGTTTCGTCTGTGATTACAAGGTAATCTTTAAAATAATCCAAAACGCTTACCAATTCCGGGTTGAAATAGCTTTGATAAACGTCAATGCCTTCAAAATAACCTTCTTGCTCAAGTTGTTCGGCAAGCTCAGGGGAAAGTTTTTTGAAGTCGTTAATAAAGGGCGGGTTTTGCCCACTCACCCTGCCCTCTCTACACTCCGCTTCGCTACGGATAACAGGGTCACACGGCTCGGATCTCGCCGGTTCCCTTTGCTCCCTAAGGGGAGAGGGTTCATGCGACGAAATTACGTCTGATTTGTAAGCGTTAATCCCATCACAAGCGCTATCATCTGTATTAGAGCCAATATGTATACGTGCGTAGCACATAAATTTGTGTACCGGCAGGATTTCAAATTCTTTAATTTTTTCGATTGATTTTTGGGTTTCGTTGTCAAAATATCGCAAATCAACTACTTCATCGCCCCAGAGCTCTATTCTCACAGGTTTTTTGTCAAGTGAATAGATATCAATTATGTCGCCGCGGATTGAAAACTCCCCAATGTCGCTTACCATTGTCGAGCGCTTATAACCAAGTTGAACTAAATTTTCGCCTATTTTTTTTATGTTAATTTCGTCTCCGACATGGAGTTTAATGGCGTTCTGTTCAAAAAACTTCTCATTCGGAAATTTTTCAAGCATAACTTTAACCGGCGCAATTACAATTTCGGGCTTTTCGCGCAAAATTCTGATTTGCTCGGCGTATTCGTAACCGTTTGGGGCAACAGTTTCGTACATTGAAATATTTTGAAACGGCAGTAATGCCGCCTCCACGTCAAATGCACGGCGCAAGTCATTTTGATATTTCAAAGCATTTTGTTCTGTTGTTGTGATAAAAAGAACTTTTTTCTTGGAAATTTTTGCGGCCTGCTTAAGCAGAAACAGCCGCAAAATCGCGATTAAGCCGGTTACGGCAAAAGAATACCTCGACTTCACAAGGTATTGAAACTGTGAATAATTCTCGTTATCAAGATTATCAATATTTATCACAAAAATAGTTTATATTAGATTTTAACCGATGTAAAGTTTGAAAAAACTTTTAATTAATTTGTTTTTCTTAATTCAGCTCTTTTTCCACAATCGGCGGAATCGGTGAGGAAATAAGCATTGTCATATATTTATCATTTTCGTTTTTGACAGTTTGAGCAAGCTTTACGATTTCATCATTGTTTTTGAAGAAATATTTTACTGCATATTTAAATTCGGTAATTCCTTTAACCGGATTTTTTTCATATTTGTAAACATTGTAGGTAAAAAAGTTTTGACCGTTTTCCTGCCCGTTTTCAAGATAACTTATTACAGCCTGGTCTGTTTTATTGTTTTTTACAAACTTTAAAAGTACGCAATTTTCAGCTGTTTCAATATCTTTGTCGATTTCTTCTGCGTATTTAATCGGGTCTTTTTCTTCAGGAATATGATAAACGCCTATCATTTTTGTCCAATGTTCATGGCTTTCACCTTTTGGAAAGTATTCGTTTAAAGCGTTCGCAACATTCAGCGATTGAGCAGTGGCTTTCAATACAAAATCCTGATTATCGAACTTGACTTCATTAGCTCCTGCTGCGTATGCGCATACAAGAGAAATTAAAAGCGTCAAAGAAATAACATTTAAAATATTTTTTAGCATTATTTTTTCCTTTACTGTTTTAATTAAACCATATCAGAGATTGGAAAAAATTAGACATTATAATTATTTAAGGGGGTAAAATCAAATTTGATTTTTTTAAGTTTTAGAGCAGGTGTTTTCAAAAAAATTTACAAAAGTGATAATTTTTAGAAAGACGGGGCATAATATTTATATAGTTTTTAGAAGGAGATTTTATGGAAGATGCTTTGCCAAAAAATGCGACAGAAACAGACAGAGCATTAAAAGCAAAACGCATGAAGGTTTTTATCACATTTGCGGCAGGCATGGCCGGACTTTTGTTCGGACTTGATATCGGTGTAATTTCGGGTGCGTTACCTTTTATTACAACGCATTTTGAATTGTCAAGCAGGCTTCAGGAATGGGTTGTATCGACAATGATGCTCGGGGCTGCACTTGGTGCAATTTCAACAGGATGGATTTCATATAAACTCGGTCGAAAAACCAGTCTTATGGCAGGAGCGGCATTATTTGTGTTGGGGTCGGTCGGCTCTTCTATGGCGCCTAATGTCGTAATACTTTTGATTTCAAGAGTTTTACTTGGCTTCGCCGTTGGAATTGCGTCTTATGTTGCGCCTTTGTACCTTTCCGAAATGGCAGAAAAAGAAGACCGCGGAAAACTTATTTCGATGTATCAGATGATGGTTACAATCGGGATTTTGACTGCTTTTATTTCTGATACAATTTTTAGTTATGGCGGCCATTGGAGGTTGATGCTCGGAGTAATTTCTGTTCCGGCAGTACTTTTGATGGCGGCTTTTTTTGGTCTGCCTGACAGCCCGAGATGGCTTGCTTCAAAAGGAAAATTTGAAAAAGCCAAAGAAATCTTGAGAATGCTCAACACAACTGACGCGAAAGCGGACAGTGAATTAAACGAAATTCACGAAAGCCTTAAAGTTAAGCAGGAAGGCTGGAGTTTATTTAAAGAAAACAAAAACGTACGGCGTGCGGTATATCTGGGAATGCTATTGCAGGCAATGCAGCAGTTTACGGGTATGAACGTAATCTTATATTATGCTCCGCAGATATTTAAACATGCCGGTTTTGCGAACACTGAACAGCAGATGATTGCAACAGTCATTTGCGGTGCAACGAATGTTCTGGCGACTCTGATTGCTATGAAAACAGTTGACAAACAGGGCAGAAAACCTGTTTTGAAAATAGGATTTGCAGGGATTGCGCTTGGAACGTTTTTGCTGGGTGTTTGTTTATATATGATTAATGCAGGGGTCAGCGCTCTATGGATTTCGATTTTCGCCATTTTAATGACGTTATTCACTATCGCAAGTTTTGCTATGAGCGCAGGGCCTGTCGTATGGATTTTGTGTTCCGAAATTCAACCTCTCAAAAGCCGTGATTTCGGCGTAGCTTGTTCTACAACTACAAACTGGGTTGTAAATATGATTATCGGCGCAACTTTCCTGACATTAATCAATACCTTCGGGATTGCCGTAACTTTCTGGATTTACACATGTTTGAACATCTTGTTCGTTGTTCTTACCATATTGTTGATTCCGGAAACCAAAGGTATTTCACTTGAAAACATCGAGAAGAACCTTATGGAAGGGAAACGGCTTCGCGATATCGGAGTTTAGCCAAAAAGGAGGTTAAAAAACCGGGCTGCACAAATGAATAGTTTTTATCCGCCGCGACGATTTAATATCGTCGCGGTGTTGTTTAAATAATTAATTCTGAAAGTATTTGCTCATAAATTCCATGATAACATTGTTCATTTTCTTGGCGCCGTTTTTGACATTTTGAGGGTCGTGGATGTCTTCCATAACCTCCAGATAATCTTCCTTATAAATATCTTCCATATTGTTGCCAAAAACAATGCCTTCTTTTGCGTCGTCTGAATCAAAGTAATCTTTATTAACTACAAATTCTTGTTTGGGTTTATGTGCTATTTCTGATATGAGTTTTGCTATATAAGAGAAAATCGGCAGTGTTTTATCTTTTAGTTCTACTTCAAGGTCATTAATGTATAAAACATTATCTTTAAATTTTCCGTCATCGTCTTCAATAATATCATCGGTGAGATAAATATTTAAAAATTTTGAGTTAATAGGATTTACGTAGTCTGCATAGGGTAAATTAGAGTTTTTCAAAGCTTTTTTGAATTCACTCAAATGTTTTCCGTTAAAATCATCAGTAAGTTCAATATTTAAAGTATGCCCTTCTTGTTTTTGATATAAAGGATAGTCATAATCACCTTCTTCCTGAGCCTGATTTTCGTATTCAAATTCATCTTCATTATCATTTTGTAAGACTCGGAAAGCTTCATCGTTAAATGAAGCATTGCAGTAACCGATATTTTTTATTCCTGTAAAGTTTATATTCATAAAATTTCTCCATTTTTATTAAGTCGGGAAATTTATTTTTTTGCCTGTATTTTATAAAAATGTAAAATTTTTTAATAAAATTTATTATTTAAGGCTTGACTGAGAGCAACTATCAAATTGTAAAATATAATTGTAGTAAAATTGAATTCATAAAAGGAGAGGCAAAATATGATTTTAGACAAAGTAAATACCCCCGATGATTTGAAAAAACTGTCAATAGACGAAATGAATTCTCTTGCACAAGAGATGAGAGAACTCATAATCAAAAAAGTTAACACAATAGGCGGTCATATGGGACCTAACTTGGGAATAGTTGAAGCAACTATTGCAATGCATTATGTGTTTAATTCTCCGGTTGATAAAATTGTTTTTGACGTTTCTCACCAGTGTTATCCGCATAAGATTTTGACCGGAAGAAAAGAAGGGTTTACTGATGCGTCAAAATATCTTAAATACACCGGATATACTGCTCCTGAAGAAAGCGAACATGACCTTTTCAAAGTCGGCCACACTTCAACTTCTGTCAGCCTTGCCTGCGGCGTTGCAAAAGCAAGAGATTTAAAAGGTGAAAAAGGAAATGTAATTGCTTTGATTGGCGATGGTTCCTTGAGCGGCGGCGAGGCGCTGGAAGGTTTGGATAATGCGGCGGATTTAAACAGTAATATTATAATTATTGTAAATGATAATGAAATGTCAATTGCAGAAAACCATGGCGGACTTTACAGAAACCTTCAGGAACTCCGTGAAACAAACGGCAAATCAGAAAACAATTTCTTTAAAACCCTTGGCTTTGACTATATATATGTTAATGATGGAAACAATATAGAAAAACTTATAGAAGGCTTTAAACAGGTTAAAGACGCTGTCCGTCCGGTTGTAGTTCATATCAGAACGCTCAAGGGCTGTGGTCTTGCAGCAGCGGAACAAAACAAAGAAGCTTTCCATTGGATTCTTCCGGGAACTCTTGATGAAAAATCTGATGCTCAGGCAATTTCTGTTGAAGATTACAACTCTGTTACAAAAAACTTCCTTCTTGAAAAACTAAAATCTGACAAAACAGTTATTGCTGTCAATGCTGGAACTCCGGGTGTTTTCGGTTTCACTCCGGACTTTAGAGAAAAACTCGGTGCGAATTATACCGATGTTGGTATCGCAGAAGAACATGCGGTTGCATACTCTTCAGCACTCGCAAAATCCGGCGCAAAACCGGTTTTACATATTATGAGCTCCTTTGTTCAAAGGACTTATGACCAGTTATCACAGGATTTAGCTCTTAATAATTCGCCTCTGACAATGCTTGTTTACTGGGGTGGAATTTCCGGGGCTGATGCAACGCATCTGTGTTCGTTTGATATGTCTTTAATCGGAAATATCCCAAATATTGTATATATGGCTCCGACTAATAAAGAAGAATATCTTTCAATGCTTGAATATGCTCTTAATCAGACCCAACATCCTGTCGCAATCAGAGTTCCGAATGTTCCGCTTGAGTCAGCAGGAATTGAAGACACAACTGATTATTCAATTTTAAACAAATTCAAAGTTGAACATAAAGGCAGTAAAATCGCGATTTTAGGACTTGGCAATTTCTTCAATCTCGCAAAAGAAGTTAAGGAAGAAATCAAAAACAGACTCAACATTGACGCAACTTTAATCAATCCAAAATTTATCACAGGCGTTGACGAAGCCCTTCTGGAAAACCTTAAAAATGAACATGAGTTGGTAATCACGCTTGAAGACGGAATTTTAAGCGGCGGATTTGGTGAAAAAATCTCAAGATTTTACGGAAATTCTGACATGAAAGTTTTGAATTTCGGGGCTGAAAAAGAATTCACTGACCGTGTTCCACTTGAAAAATTATATGAACGTTATCATTTGACAAAAGAGTTGATAACAAAAGATATTTGCAATGCGCTTAATTTAGCCGCAGTTTAAAATGTTCTTACAAAAATAAAATTCCTGCTTATTAATTTAAGCAGGTTTTTTTATTGCAAAACCTGATAGAAACTCTTAAGTGAAAATTTTTATGCTAAAATTTTATCAAGGAGGTTTTTCAAATGTATACTATTAAAGAAGTTGCTGATAAAATGGAAATTTCTGAACACACACTGCGTTTTTGGGCAAAAAGCGGATTTTTTCCCTTTGTCAAAAGAAACCAAAACAATATAAGACTTTTTTCGGAGAACGACCTTGAATGGGTGAAAATTGTTAAATGCCTCCGCTCTGTCGGAACAGAAAACAAAGCTATTAAACGTTATATAGACTTGTGCATAATGGGTGATTCTACAATTCCTGAGCGTTATGGAATTATTCAGGCAACTAAACTTAAAGCGCAACAGCAGCTTGAAGAACTTACAAAACAAATGGATTTGCTGAATTACAAAGAAAAATTCTACCAAAATCTTATAAAAAACAACCTTAAAGACACCTGGAATCCTATGAATAAAATGGAACAGGAAGATATAGCGGTTTAAGACAATAAATAAATATAAAGTCTGTTAAAATCTTGTTATCTTCAGTGTTTGATATATAATTTCCTTGTACACGGCCGGAGATGAAATATGAGAAAAACAAAATGCTTGCTCCCTCTTGCTATGGGAACATTTGGACTTGGATTGACCGAATTTGTCATGATGGGAATTCTTCCGGATACGGCAAAAAGTTTTTCCATTTCAATTCCGGCAGCCGGACACTTTATTTCATTGTACGCACTTGGCGTTGTTTTCGGCTCAATTTTGCTCGTGATTTTTGGCAGAACAAAACCGTTAAAAAATATTTTAATAGTTCTTGTTTCTGTTTTCACAGTCGCAAATCTTTTAGCTGCATTTTCTCCAAATTATCTGTCATTATGTGTATTAAGGTTTATTGCAGGATTGCCGCATGGTGCTTTTTTCGGTGTTGGCGCTATTGTTGCAGAAAAACTTGCAGATAATGACAAAGGAAATCAGGCTGTTTCAACAATGGTTTGTGGAATGACAATTGCAAATTTTGTCGGGATACCTCTCGGAACTCTTATTAGCCACAATTTTTCTTGGAGGCTGACGTTTTTGTTAATCGGGATTTTTGGATTTTTGATACTTTATTATGTTTTAAAGCTTATACCAAAAATCAAACCTCTTCCTGATACCGGTTTTCGGGGACAATTTAAAATTTTCAAATCTCTTGCTCCATGGCTTTTGATACTTGCTGTAATTATGGGTAATGGAGGAATTTTTTGCTGGTACAGCTACATAAGTCCGCTTTTAGTTAATTTGTCAGGAATTTTGCCTAAATATGTTTCTTTTATTATGATACTTGCAGGCGCCGGCATGTATATCGGAAATATTTTGGGTGGAAAATTGTCAGATAAATATTCTCCTTCACTAGTTGCCGGAATTACGCAACTTGTGGCCTGCATCTCTTTAACATTAATCTTTTTCTTTGGGAGAAACCCTTTTATATCTATAATTTTAATGATATTTTGCACGGCATGCTTGTTTGCTGTTTCGGCTCCCCAGCAGGTGCTTTTAATCAGAAACTCTAAAGGCGGCGAACTTTTAGGAGCCTCATGTTCGCAAATATCTTTTAATCTCGGGAATGCTCTTGGAGCTTTTGTTGGCGGCATACCGATAGCTCATGGTTTAACTTATAATTACACCGCGCTGCCTGGCAGTATTTTCGCATTTATAGGTTTTGCAATTTTGTTCTTTTTTTACAAAAGATATGAAGAGTGCAAATCTTCTGATTAAAAGTTATTTTAATTTTTTTGCAGCACACTTTTCGCATATTGGCTCAGCATGAATTGAAATACTGCAATTGCCAAGCTGTTTATTTATTTCCTCTTCAACTTCATCACAAATATTGTGGCAGCACTCAATTGTCATGTTTTTTTCAAAAAATAAAGTTATTTCAATTTGTTTTTCTGCTCCGACGCTTCTTGCACGTAAATTTTTACAGCCTGAAATTCCATTAATACTGTTTATAATCCCGCGGATTTTATTAAGTTCTCCCGCTGGCAGAGAACCGTCAAGAAGGTTGTTTAATGTTGTTTTTGAAATATCAAATCCTGCTTTCAAAACAAATAACGCTACAATCAACGCAATTAAAGGGTCAAGAATTACAAGTCCGGTAATTTTTATCATCACAAGACCGATTAAGACTCCAAGCGATGACCAAATATCTGTTTGAAGATGTTTTCCATCTGCGTAAAGGGAAACCGAATTTGTTTTTTGGGCAACGTGAAAAAGATAACTGCTTACAAGAAAGTTCGCCAGAACTGCAAAGCCCATAACTGCGATTCCCAAATAACTTTCGGTTTCAAGGAAATGCCCTGAAATTAGTTTGCGAGCGGCCTCATAAATTATGAAGATACCTGCAAAAATAATCAATCCGCCTTCAATAAACCCTGACATGTCTTCGTATCTTCCATGTCCAAAAGGATGGTCTTTGTCTGCGGGTTCTGAAGACTTCATGACGGCAAAAAATGTCAACACTGACGCAAGAAAATCACTTAGAGAATGAATAGCTTCAGAAATTATACTTATACTACCGGAGATATTTCCTGCAATGAACTTCAAAATGATTATGACAGCATTGGACGCGATTGAGAATCCTGCTGCAAGTTTCTTTTCTGTTGAATTAATCATAAAAAACATTATGTCATTTTTGGTGAAAAATGTAAAGCCTGTAAAATTTTTAACAGTTTATTTATAATTAAAAACTTTTGACTACGGAAACTCTATTAATTGAATAATTATGTCAGGTCTCTCAAAACCCTGTCGAGTGCTGCTTTTTGCGAATATTGCCATTCCCGGAAGGTTATGCGGTTAACCTTAAAACCGCAGCGTTCAAGGATTGCCTGTTTTTTCATTGCCGGCATTGATGAGTGAATTTTGTCTTCCACACCGTCAACTTCGATGATAATTTTTTCGTCAACAAGCAAATCCGCACTCAAACCTGCAATGTCAGCGCCGGCTTGAACTTTATGACCGAGTTCACGGATTTGTGAAGCAATTTCACGCTCAAGTTCATTTTTGTAAGCATTTTCTTCAATTTCACCGGAAAGCATTGCCTGACGGGTATTCTGGTAATGTTTGATAAAGTTAATATAGTTTCTGAAATGTCCTTCCGGAAGTTCAGTTGGATCTTTTGATATGAAATTTATTGTTTTGTAGCGTGCACGCGTAACCGCCACATTAAACAGATTTGGCTTTTGTAAGAAAATAAGGCTTTGCGGAAAACTGTTGTTTGCAATCGCCCAAGAAATAAGGATTATGTCGCGTTCATCGCCCTGGAAGGTGTGTGCGGTACCGATTTCGATTTGGTGCTTCTTAATCATATGATCAGAAAGCACTTTTGATAACGAAACTTTCAACTGCTCAACCTGCGCGCGGAATGGTGAAATTATCCCGATTGAAACAGGATTTTCCGGATTTTTGCGTTCGTCCTCGATTACTATTTCGTGAACACGTTTTACAACTGCTTCGATTTCGGGAAGGTTGCGGGTTGCATCTGAGTCAACTTTTCCGTCTTTAACTTCCTCTAACTCAAGAACGACATCATCTTTGCGGTCTTTTTTCATAACACGTATTCTGTCGTTGTAAAACTCGTGGTTTGAGTAATTTATAACGGGCGGAAGACTTCTGAAATGTTCATCGAGCATAACAGAATTTATTGAATAATAATCCGCTAAATCAAACATCGAATTTGTCCTGAAACGCCAGATTAATTGGTATTTGTCGGGAATTCCGTACTGGCTCAAGAAAGATTGTTCTTTTGCTTTTTCGAGGAATGAAAGGTGCGGTAATTGCTTGTCATCACCGACGATTACAGCTTTTTTCGCGCGGAAAAGTATCGGGAAACAGCTTGCAATGTCGCATTGTGACGCCTCATCAATAATCGCAACATCAAACATTCCGGGTTTCAACGGCAGTGAATCTGAAACCGCGTAAGTTGTCACGCACCAGCAGGGAAAAGCCTCCAAAAGAGGTTTGAAATCTTCTTCTTCAAGAATATTTGTCTGCTGGCGTTTTCTGTTTGAAACGAGAGATTTTGCGTGAACTTTCAAACGGCGGCGCTTGTTTTCGTCGCGTAAAAGTGCTTTCAAAGCTTCGCGGCGCTTATTTTTGAGAATATTCACGGCAAGACGCGGCTGTTTCTTTTTCATCTGCCTGATTTGTTCTGACATGATGTGAAGATTGCCGAGGTTTTGAATTTGTTCTTCAACTGTGTTCATATCACAAATTTTTGCTGCAAACTGAAGTTCTTCAGCGAGTTTTGCCAGATTTTGCATATCTGCGTCAAATTCTTTTAACTCAAGAATTTTTTTGAGATTTGAAAGCGTCGTAAAGTTTGTAAATTTGCTGAAAATCCCTGATTTAGCGTTGTTTTCTTTTAAAGTTTTTATGATATTTCTGATAGAGTCAACTTCAGGTTTTTTGAGATTTTTTCTGATGAAAACAGGTGCCGGATGAAGCGCGCTTTCTTCTTGAACTTCAATTGACTTGTCGTGCCAGGATTTTTCAAGCTTGATAATCTTTTCACACTTATCTTCAGTGCCGCGGAGGATATCAAGATGGTTTTTCATGTCGTCAACATCGGCAAAAAGTGCGTCTTCAACATCTTCATCAAGTGCTGAGTGTTCGGCAATAAGCGCGTTTAATTCATTGCTCAATGAACGCTGGTAATTTAATCTTCCTGCGCGAAGCGCCATATGGCTTGCACCGAGTTTGTTCAGGCGTTCAGCAACAACGTCGACTGCTTTGTCCATACGTGATGCAACAAGAACGGTTTTGCCGTTTGCGACAAGGTGCGAAACAAGATTGACAATTGTCTGCGATTTTCCTGTTCCCGGAGGCCCTTGAACCGCAATGAATTTGCTGTTATCAATATTTTTAATAACCTGCTGCTGCGTATCAGATAACGAAAGCGGGGTTATCGGATAAAATTCTTTCACGCTGTTAATATCTTTTATCGGAACTGATTTTTCCTTGCTTTGCGCGAATTCTTCGTTAATTATGCTCAATGCTGTTTCGCGGTAAATTCCGCTCGGCTGCTCGGCAATTCTTGTAAGTTCATGAAGCACACCGGCTGTCATAGAAGGGCGTTTTGTCAAGATAATTGCGCTTTGATAAGTTACGGAAATTTTTTCCAGCTTAACACGCTGTTTTTGCGCATTTTCTTCCTCTTCAATAATATCTTCAACATTTTCGCCGTCGATTTTTTCTTTGTAAAAATCTTTTTCTAAGGTTTTTGTAATATTGTCTTCGGTTTCGTAATCGGATTTGTTGTATGAAATTTCAACTTCCGGAACGAGCGATTTCAAAGTTGTCAAAAAGATGTTCAACTTTTCTTCTGTAATCGGCAAGTCCGGCACAACGTCCAAAAGTCCTTCAAGCATAATATCGGTTTCATCTTCGTCATCGGATTTGCGCATCAAAGCCGCAAGTGCACCGGTGTTTAGCGAAAGAACTTCATCAAGCGGAAGACAGTTGATATTCACACCGTTTCTTTCCAGTTTGCAGGGCATATAAAGAAGCGGGGTTAAAAATTCGTTCTGGCGTTTTGATTTGTTGCTTTTTCCAACCAAAAATAAATATCCGTAAATCAAATATTTGTCTTTTGAGCCAAGTTCGCTTTGAAGCATTAATTCAGTAAGTTTGCTGTCTTTTCCGTCAAGTGAAATGTAATCTTTTCCTTGTGTGAAAAGTTCTTCATCACCTTGAAGAAAAATCCATTTGTTATCTTTGTCGCCTTTTAGGTTTCTGAAAGTCGAGCTTTTAACTTCTTCTCTGACGCAGTCGTGAAGATATTGGCTTAATTTTTTTATAAAACTGTTGTTAAATGCTGAATTTAATGCTTTTGTTGCTTCTTGTAACATTGCGGGCTCCTTGGGTTGTTTTGTTTAAGTAAATAAGTAAATAGGCGAATAGGTGAATAAGTTCGTTTCATAATACTGTTATCAGGAATTTTACTAATATTTATTTTGATAAGCACTTATTCGCTTATTTACTTATTTACCTATTCACTTCAAACTTACTTTACTCTACCCCTATTTTACGCTAAAATTCCCAATATGGACATCATCAGTTTAAAGGATACTTCAAATAAACTATTTTACGTAGGCGGTGTTGTGCGCGATGAACTTCTGGGAATAAAATCGCTTGACGTTGACATTGTTTATGAAGGGAACGCGATTGAGGATTGTTCAAGCTTTGGCGATTTAGTTCGCGTTAACCCTGATTTCGGCACAATTCGCGTGAAGCTAAACCCTCACCCGAATTTCAGCCATTTTCAGGATGAAAACGGCGAAATTCTTTCCTCTCCCAGAGGGAGAGGGGATTTCGTTGTGGATATTGCCTCAACCCGTACTGAAACTTACCCGCGCAAAGGACACCTGCCTGTTGTTGATAAAATCGGAGTTTCTTTAAAAGAAGATGTTATGCGGCGGGATTTTACCGTGAATTCTCTCTACAAATCCGTCTCAACCGGAGAAATTTTTGATTTTACGAGCGGTCTTGAAGACTTGAAAAATAAAACACTCCGCGTTTTGCATGATGAAAGTTTTATTGATGACCCGACAAGAATTCTGCGCGCGCTAAAATTTTCCCATCGTTTCGGTTTTTGTTTGGATGCGCGCACGCGCGCGCTGCGTGATGAATATTTGCAAAACATAACTTACAACATGTGTTTCAAACGCGTAAAAAAAGAACTTATTGAAATGCTTGGTTTAAACAGCGACGCGCTTTTCAAAGAATTCATTGAAAGCGGAATTTACAAACTTGTTACGCCAAATCGAGTTCAAGTCCCTTCAACTACAATTGAAAATTTAATTTTACAATATGCGCCGAAATCAGAAAATATTTGGCTGATTTATGCAGGCGTTTTACGGGATTTGACGCGGCTCGAATTGACACGCAAAGAACAGAAAATTCTTGACGATTTTGCAGAGCTGGAAAATTCTGACTTGAACAGTGATTTTGAAATTTACAAAGCTTTTGAAAACGTAGAAATTGAAAGCGTAATTCTTTATGCAGTTTTAAAAAATGAAAAAATCGCACGGCATTTTCTGGACGATTTGCGCGGAATTAAAATAGAGACAACCGGCAAACATCTGGAGATGGCAGGATTCGAACCCTCGCCAAAATACAAAGAAATCTTTGACTTTCTTCTGCAAAAAAAGCTCGAAAACCCGGAGTTGACTTTGGAAGATGAGATTACGCTTGTTAAAGAAAATTTTTAATATTACCTCATTCCTGCTCCCATTCTTGTTTATGCTCACTAATCTTTGGTTAACGCTTCTTCTCCCAACCACCAGTGGCTAAAAAAATTATGTTGAGATTATTTTTGTTTTGCAACTATTGAGAAATCTCAATGACTTTATTTTTTTTGTATTGCATAATGAACTAATTGCAATATTTACAGTGACAAAAATAAAGAATTGGAGGACTATATGAAAAAAAGTATTGTATTACCCGTTTTAGAAGAAATTTCAAATGTATATGAGCCCTACTTTAACGAGGATTTCCTAAACTCAAAAAAGATTGACGATATTATATATGAAATTTTGCAAAAATCGATTAATAAATATATATTTTCTATTTTATCGTTTACGGTAGCGTTGACGATTGTTGAAAATTTGAAAAATTCAACGAAAACTTTTCACAATTATTCTTCTGCTGACAAACGAAAAGTTAATCTTTTTATCAAATATATGAATGCAGTTTGTGGATTTACCAATGAGGTTAATAATATTTTAGAAAAAATAACTACATTGGTTGAAAGATAAAAGATTGAAGGATTTAAGGATTAGCACTTGAAAAAATAAAAAATAGGGTTATAATGAAAGAACGAACATTTAAGAATTGAATATGCGTGGGCATTTGCCTTCTTTTGCCGTTGAGCTGGAGCGAAACGAGCAAAATGGCGTCACGGCTTCAAGAAAAGTTGTTACAAGTGTTCAAGCTATTGAAATAGTGACAGGATTTGACACCGCACAAAGTGCGGTCTAGTACATTAATAATTGAATTTATGGGGACGTTTTGGATTTGACAGGATGTTTCGGTTGGGACAGGCTGCGTGTCCGTGCGCTGTTCACGGTTATCAACGAGCAAAACAAATTAAATGCTAACAACGTAGTTGAAGCAGACTTCAGCAGAGCATACGCAAAAGCTGCTTAGTTTGCAATTATAGCTACTCGTAAATCCCAGCTTGCCGGATTTACGGGTCCATTATGCAAGCGCAGTACGCTGACGACGGTAGGCGTATCCAGTTAACTGTCAAGGGTTTAGAGTTTCCCTTACAAAAACCAGGGGCTGATTTATAAGGTTATGATTTTCCCCTGAATCAGCCCGAGAAAATGAAAATCTACACACGTAGAAGTTGGTTACAATCCATTTTGGACGCGGGTTCGACTCCCGCCGTCTCCAGTTTATGTAACTTTATAGCATATTCAAAGGCTAAAACTAGCGGAAACTCTATTGTTTCACCGTCAAAAACGGGGTTCGATATTAACAAATTCATCAATTTTCTTTTTTCTTCCGGTGATTGGCTTAAATATAGTTGTGGCGCGTCTTTGCAGAGGTTCAACAAAAGTTCAACATCTTCAATAAAATTGTCGCTTGCTTTTAAAATCTTTTCATATTTAACCAGTGCAACATCAAGTTCTTGTTGCCATTCGTCACGCTTTGTAAAGTATGTTTCATTATCAACAATCCCGTCACATTTATCCGTGTACAATTGCGAAAGCCGTCTTTTTAATAGTTTAATTTTTTTGTTTAATTCGTCAGCACTTACACATGCAAATTCACTTTCTACAAATAAAAAGAGTCCTTTTTATAACTTATTTTTATTAAAATATTCTTCTGCTATTGGACAAAAATAACTTTCTCGTCTTTTTAAATTGTTTGGCATATCTCCATTATTAATATGTTATTAATCCATCAAGTTTAAACATAAGATTTGTAAAATCTAATGCTACTACAAACATATTCTTTATCTTATCTGAGCTGTTGCATTAATGCTTATAAAATAATTTTGATGTATCAATTCCTTCAATTTGCAATAATTTGATTTTTAAATCCACACCGCCGGCATAACCTGTCAGATTGCCGTTTTGTCCGAGAACTCTGTGGCAAGGAATTATGATTGATATTGGATTGTGTCCCACTGCTCCGCCTACGGCTTGACAAGACATTCCAGGAAGTCCCCTGTTAGAAGCAATCTCTTTCGCAATTTGACCATATGTTGTGGTTTTTCCAAATGGAATTCGTTTGAGAATTTCCCATACTTCGTGCCTGAAATCTGAACCTTGTTCGTTCAATTTTGGAGTAAATCCTGGATTTTCCCCGCTAAAATATATATTAAGCCACTTTTTGGCATTGTTAAAAACATCTAAATCTTTTCTTGTTGCTTCTTTTGGAAATTTCTCACAGTAATATTTTTGGCTTTCAATCCATAGTCCGATTAATGCATTTCCGTCACTTCCGAGTGTGATTCTGCCTAGCGGCGAGTCGTAATAATCTATATAATACTCCATTACATACCTCTTTTTTTATATTAACATATAAATTGTCTTGCGCGCATATTCGCTTGTAAATTTTTGAACAATTGTAGTATAATAATTTTAATAAAGCAGCCGGATAATCGCGCATTGCGCTGGCAGTGTTTTTGTTGAAAAACAGAAGCGAAAGCGGCTGTCAAATTTGACAGCCGGCTAACAATGTGAGGAAAGTCCGTGCATTCAAGGACAAATCGCCGGGGAAACCCCGGACGGCGCGAGCCGGTGGAAAGTGCTACAGGAAACATACTGCCGATGGAAATTTTTGGATTTCACAGGCGATGGTGCAACGGTGAGTTAAGAGCTTCACCAGCAACACTGAGAGGTGTTGGCTAAGTAAACCCCGATTGAATGCAAGATTAAATTGAAGGTTAAAGGCTGTCCGCCCACTTCAGAAATATCGCTAGAGATTGCGGGTAACCGCAATACCAGACAGATGATTATCTATAAACAGAACACGGCTTACGGGCTGCTTTATTTTTATTTTATACTACCATGGATAGTCGTCTTTAATTTCCCAGCCGTTCGCCATGATTTTCGCCGCACAACAATTCGTATTACCTGTAGAGGTTTTGGAACAGTTTGCATTTATGTAATCATAGCTGCGGTTATAGCACTGCGGCATTATGCCTTTTTTATTAACAGCCATAAATGTAAAAACATCATGACCTACAATATTCGGAGTTTTCGCGCCATTGATATCTACATAAAAATAGTTTACATAAATAGGGTTCCCAGCCCCGTCAGTGGTATTACGCGGCAGAAATACTGTAGTGCCGTCATTTAACTGAAAAAGTATTCTTGAATTGTTAGATTGTAATCCCCAGTTTATTTTGCTGCCGTCAATGTTCCGCCAGGGAAATTCCGATGAATATCCGCAATCTTTAGCGTACTTACACATATTCACGCCGTTGAAATACGGCTTGTAATAGATATTGAAATACTCTTCAATATCTATATTCCCTTCTTTCGGCCATGTATCAAAATCCCCGTTATCAAGTTGTGTGCGGATAAACTGCTGACTCAAAATAGTATATGTTTTTTTCAGTTTAGTTGCCAGAACTTTTTTCTGGTAATTTCCGATTAGAGCAGGCAGGGTCATGGCGGCGACAATGCCGATGATTCCGAGGGTGATTAGAACTTCTGCCATAGTGAATGCACACCGACGAGTGTTTCCATACATATCTACGTGCGTAGCACCTTCGGCTAAGGTGAAGGCGGGTTTTTGAGAAGGGAATAGGGGAATAAGGTATTGAGGGAATAAGTGGTTACGTTTTTGGGGTTTGTTAGCTACTCGATTGTTTTGTATTGCTGAACTTTGGAATTGTAACCATATTTTGCACTTGAAACTTTTCCCCTCGCCCTTTTGGGGAAAGGGGCTTTGATGGGTTTTGATTTCAACATTTCTTTCCATAGTCATCTATGTTTATCCTCCACAAAATAATAATTTAAACTAATTTTAATGGTTTATAAGCTATTAAATATTATTTTAAACTATTGTTATGAAATTTGCAACCCCATAAAATTAATATCATGGATGATAGAGAGTTTTTGAAAAAAATAGGCATAAAACTAAAAGTCCTCCGGTCTCTGAGAGGATTTTCGCAGGATGATATTGCCAACAGGCTTGATATTGATAAAAGTTACTATAGCAAAGTAGAGCGCGGGCTTACAAATCCAACGCTTCTTTATCTGAAAAATTTGTCCGAAGTTCTTGAAGTCAGGCTTGATGAACTTGTCACAACTGAAATTAAACTCTAATACCAGTTAAAATTTTATACAATGCTGAATTTTTTAATTTTAGCGGCTGTAACACTCTTAAGTTTTTCGAGACGTGCCTTGATAAACTGCGCCTGGCTTGAAAGCGGGCTTGTTTGCAAAAATTTTCGGTAATATCTTTGAGCATCTCTGTTTTTGCCTAGTTTATCTAAACATACACCTATGCCTGCAAAAGCCTCAGTTTCTTTTGGGTTACGCCGCAAAAGTTCGTTAAGAACTGATGAGGCTTCTTTGTATTTTTCCATTTTCATCAAAAGCGCTGATTTATGCTCATAAGCTTTTGTGAATTCGGGTGAATTCTCAATTAATTTTTGGTAAATCATAAGCGCCATGTCATATTCTTCACAGGTTTCATGTGAAATCCCAAGCTGTAAAATCGCATCAGGATTGTCTGGATTTACTTGAACTGCACGAACAAAGTTTTTTATTGCACCACATGGAATTCCTTCCAAAAGATGGCAGATACCGAGTTCATAGTAGGCTTCAAAGTAATTTTCATCCAGTTGAGCGGCTTTATCAAAATATTTGATAGCTTTTGTGTAATTTTGGGTATTTTTGTAGCACATGCCAAGCCCAAAATACGATTTTGCATCTTCGCGCGAGATAAAGATTGCGTTAAGATAGTTTGTAGCAGCTTCCTTGTAGGATTTCTGCTTTAAAAGTTCCCCGGCACGTTCAAAGTAATTTTCTGAACTTTTGGCGGGTTTTGTTGTCATATATTTTGATTTGTTAAAATTATCGTTTACCAAGTTAGCCTCTTTTCTTAACCGATTATACTTTTTTGCAGCCTGCCGGATAACCACCGTTTGGAGTAGAGTAAACTCAATCGTTGGATTTATTTATTTTGTTGTGATATAAATATTGGTATGAGAAAGCTTTTATTTTTGTTGATTATAATGTTGGGTATGCCTGTATTTGCGCAAGATGGAGAAGTTACACTGAGCGGTGTTGACGCGCAGAAAATCGAGTTGCCGAAATCTGATATTCAGATGAAAGGGTCTCTTGTAATAAGTGATGAGCAGGTTATGCAGGAGCTTATAAAAAGGCAGAAGGAAAAAGACCTTGAAGATATTGAAAATCTTTGGAAAGGTACTGTTGAAAACAATCAGGTTATAGGATTTGCACTTAAAAAACTTGCGACGCCTGAAAGTCAGCGCAGAATTCATTCATCTCTTATGGCAAAAACTTTGAATGCCGTAATTGCCGGGGCGTCATTTGCTCCGATGATGATGGGGTCGGATTATCTTGTGCAGTCGTCGGCTTTTGCGGCCGGAAGATTGGCGCAAAATTTGATTAACCGCAAAAATATCCCCCAGGAAATTCCGCTTACTGATACAGAATTGATTGAACTTGCAGGATTAATCGAAAACCTTCAGGACAAAATTATTGACGCATATTACAATTACAAAAGCTCGCTCACGCAGTTGAAAGAAACCCGTGCAAAGCTTCTTTTGTATAACAAAAATTACTCAAAAGCTCTTGAAACAGAAGATTTGCTTGAAATTACGATTTCCTCCTCGCTTTATGATGACATGATGCTTGAGGAATTTAGATACATGCAAAACGCAAAAAAATATCATCTTGAACTTCAGCGGCTTGCCGGCAAAAAAGTTGTGGATAATTTGAATTTGTATCAATACAATTTTGATGCAGCATTGGTGAAAGGAGCTGAGAAAAAATGAGAAAATGTCTGGCTCTTATATTATTGTTAAGTTTAAATTCTCCGGTTTTTGCAATTAGTTATGATGAGATTACGGAACCGAAGCCGCCGGCTTACCGTACCGGGCTTTCCGAACTTCCTGAAAAAAAGTACATTGAGGTTACACCGCTCGAGCAGGAATATGTTAAAAAAGAAGAAAACGATTTTGATGTATCGGATTTAACTTATGCGGATTTGAGCATCAAAAAAATCTCCAGCGAAGTTGCAAAAGAGCTCGGATATGACGAAAAAACCATGATGGGCGATTTATCCCTTCTATGGCGCGGAGCAGCCTCAAAAAGTGATACGATTGCATTCGCCTTGTACAAACTTGCAAATCCTGACGAAGACAAACCAAATGAAAAATCAGTTAAAAATGTTTTGACAACAATTGCAAGCATGTCAACTCTTGTAGGTGCCGGCATGGGAAATCCTCTTCTTGCAACGGGGTCAATGCTTGGAGGAAACATTCTTGGTATAATGTCGCAGGATACAAAGGCCATGAATTATAAATACACACGTGTCACTGACGCTGACATGATTATATTGGTCAGAAAAATTGAAGAATTACAGCAGACGACAGTTAACCTTTATTATAATTACATGACGGCGCGTAAAATGCTCGGGCTTCTTGACAAAGTAGTTGTCCAGCGCAAAAAAAACTATGATATGGCTCAAGATGAGTCAAGAGAAGTTATAATGATTACAGACGCATATTACCGATCTGCTATGGATGCGCAGACAAAAGCACGCTCGGATTATATGGCAAAACGTGCAGCGTTAGAACAGTTTGTTGGTAACGAAACATTTGTAGAGTTTGAAAAAATCCTTGCAGAAAGAGATAAAGAAGAGCAGTAATGAAGAGAATTCCTTATGACGTTAAAACAGGTGCTGAAAACATGCAGACTGATAACGATTGGCTTGAATATGCAATTGTAAATCAATTAAAAGAACCTATTTTCAGACTTTACGGCTGGTCGCCGGCATGCGTTTCTCTTGGCAGAAACCAAAAGGATGATTTTCTGGATTATGAATTTTTAAAACAAAAAAACATTGATGTTGTTAGACGACTTACCGGCGGACGGGCACTTTTGCATGATAAAGAGCTTACGTACAGCTATATTTGTCCTGTGAAATTACTCCGTCATGGCGAAAATATAACAGAATCCTATAAAGAAATTTCTCAGATTTTAATTGAGAAATTTGCCAAAATAGGAATTCCTCTCAAGTTTGGCGCTCAAAAAGCAGTAAGAACAAAGTTTGATTATTGTATGTTGATTTCGACCGGTGCAGATTTGTGTTATGAAGATAAAAAGCTTATAGGTTCGGCACAATGCAGAAAAAACAGTTACATATTACAACATGGTTCAATTCTTCTTGATTATGATAGTGAACTTCTTGAAAAAATTTTCGGTGAAAAAGTTGATGCATCTGAAATAACCTGTTTAAAAGAAATTAAACCCGAGATGAAGTTCGACGATTTGTTAAAAGCAATAGAAAATTAAAAGAGCCCTTTTTAGGGCTCTGTAACCTACACTAACCTGCTCTTCACTTCCGATTAACCACGCTATATATTATGAGGAATTACATATTAATTTTTTTTAAGCAATGCAAAAAATCTTATTGGAAAGCGGGATTTTGGTGTGCCCGTATTTCACATTAAGATTTTTGCATAAATTTTTCACGAAAAACTCCTTCCATCAGCATTGACAGCTGACAGTCTTCTATATGTCTTTATTTTCATTATTTTCCCCTGGTAAATGTCTTAAAACTATTTCTTTTCGAACGGTCTTCCGCCCAAATTTTTGTGCATATTGTTTATTGCTTCATAGATTCCTTCATAGTCGCGGAACCAGTGTCTTTCAAGTTTTTCTTGAATGGCATTATAATCTTCATCAACATTGACACCTGCTTCATCGGCTTTTGCCTTTAGAGCATCTGCAATATGTTTGATGTGATAATCTTCAACAATTCCTGATGAATCTGCACATAAACTTTCAACTAAAGATTCGTTAAATTCTTTCCCGTGATCCATATTCCATTTGTCAAGAACTTCCATTATGTTATCTTTGTTTATTTTTTTCATTGCAATTAAGTGTTTGTTGTCTCTTGCACTTAAGCCGTCAATTGCGTCGTAAAGTTCTTCTGCAATTGCCGCGCCTGTGCTGATTGCAATAGAAGATGTTTGATATTGGCTTTGTGAATATTTTGCAGAATATTCTACTTTGTCTTCATCGCCGTCAGTGTTGTCATCATTTCCATCAACTTTACCGTCGTTTCCTTCAGTGTTTTCTTCGTTTCCGTTGACGTTGGCGTCATCACCGTCTGTGTTGTCATTACCGTCAACCTTACCGTCGTTTCCATCGACTTTGTCATCATCGCCGTTGGCTTTGTCTTCTTTGATTTCTTCTTTTATGGCTTTGCAGACTTCTCGGAATTCTTTACAAAGAGCATCGGCTTCAGTGCTGATTGCTGCAAGTTCCTCTTTTAAAGCAGCTTTATCAGCATCTGCAGCTCTGCTGGCTTCCTGATATTTTTCAACTCTTTCTTTCAAGGCTTCGGCTTTATCGCGGACAGCCTGAATTTTTTCCTTTTGAGCATCAGTAAGTTCATCAGATTTTAATAAGTTTTCAGCTCCGTTTATTACAGAACTTATAACTTGTGCTGATCTGCTTAATTTCAAGCCGCTAACCTGCTGTTCAAAAATGGCATTTGCGGCATCAGCAGCAGATTGCATACCTTGAGCGGTAAGCTGCGGGTTTGTAAAATCGCTTTGTATTGGAAATGCAAACAGCGGATTCCACTGGCTGATGTGGTTTGGATTAAGAATTCCATGTGCGTATTGCGCCATCAGCGGTGTCATAGAATCAGGAAAAATATTGAACTGTGTTTCGTAACCGTAGTTTGAACTCCAGGCATATGGGCCGAAAGAAGCCAGCATATATGGATTTGTAAAGTTTGTAATTCCCCAATTCGGCATAATTTCCATCTCCTTAATTATTCCCGTACTTATATAAAGGAATTTTGATTGCAGAAATTGCCTTTTTGTAACGAAATGTTACATTGAGATTTCTAAAAAATAATATAAACGTATGACATAAAAAAGCACTTTACAAAGTACAATATTATGTGAAAGGAGTTTTTATGCCTGATTACATAACTTTAGAAAATATTTTTCTGGTTCTGGCAGTATTTTCAACGATTTTTTATATTATAAAGATGTGTTTGTTTTTGTTTCTGGGCGGAGATGTGGAAGTTCACACTGATTTTGAGACGCTCACTGACTGCGACCCATCATTCAATTTCTTTTCAATACAATCAATTCTGGCATTTTTCATGGGGTTTGGCTGGGTTGGATTGACGTTTTTGACACAGATGGAAACCAGTTCCTGGATTGCATTTACTGCGGCATTCGTAGTTGGTGTGATTTTTATGTTTATTTCTGCATGGCTAATGTTTATGATTAAAAAACTCGATAAAAATGTAAAAATCGACATGAACGATTATGTAGGCACTGTCGGAAGAGCTTACACCGCTTTCAAACCAAATTCCAGCGGGCAAATCGAAATTACAATAAATGACCAGCTTTCAGTTTTAGACGCGGTGAACCTTTCTGATGAAGAAATCAACGCGTTTATGCCGGTTAAAATCGAAAAGTACGAAAATAATATAATTTACATAATAAAAGTTTAGGAAAAGGAGAGAATGATGTTTTTAAATCCAAGTTTTATGGCTTTCATAACAGTTCCGGCGTTAATTCTTATAGCGGTGCTGATTTTTGTTGCCAATCAGTACAAAAGATGTCCGTCAAACAAAGTTATTGTTGTTTACGGTAAAACAGGCGGAACTTCTACTGCAAAATGTGTTCACGGCGGCGGAACATTTATCATTCCGTTAATCCAGGATTACGGAGTGCTTTCGCTTGAACCGATGACAACAGATATTGACTTAAAAGGTGCGCTTTCTAAAGGAAATATTCGTGTTGCAGTACCTTCAACATTTACATTCGGTATTTCCACCAAAGACAGCATAATGATTAACGCGGCTGAGCGTCTCTTAGGCTTAAGCAAGCAGGATATAATTGTTCAGGCTAGTGATATAATTCTTGGTCAATTGCGTCTTGCAATTGCAACTTTAACAATCGAAGAAATCAATCAAGACAGAGAAAAATTCCTTGAACAAATTAACGCAAACGTCAACACTGAACTTAACAAAATCGGACTTGAAATCATCAACGTAAATATCAAAGATATTACTGATGAAAGCGGCTACATTGACGCAATCGGTAAAAAAGCCGCTGCAGAAGCCATCAACAAAGCAAAAGTCGAAGTTGCGCAGCAGGAAAAACTTGGTGCGGTGGGTGAAGCTGAAGCAAACAAAGAAAAAGAAGTTCAAGTTGCCGAACAAACCGCTCAAACCGAAATCGGTAAAACAAATGCAGATAAAGAACAGCGTATTAAAACAGCAAGCCTTGAAGCGGAGGCCGTTGAAGGTGAAAACATTGCAAAAGCCAACATTGCTGATTACAACGCAACCTTAGCAGTAAAACAGGCGGACGCTTTAAAACTCGGTGAAGTTGCAAAAGCAAATGCTGAACGCGATGTTTTGATTGCCCAAAAAGAACGCGAAGAAGCAAAACTTAAAAAAGAAGAGCTTGCAAGACAAGAAGTTGAAAAACTTAAAATTCAAGTTGAAGCTGATGCCGAAGCTGAAAGACAAAGACGCATTGCGCTCGGTGAAGCTGACGCAATCAAAGCAAAATACTTCGCTGAAGCAGAAGGTGTCCGCGCAGTCTTGGAAGCAAAAGCAAAAGGTTACGAAGAACTTGTTAAAATTAGCAACAACAAACCAGAAATCGCTACAAGTTTCTTAATGATTGAAAAAATCGAAGACATTGTCGGCAAACAGGTTGAAGCAATTAAAAATATTAAATTTGACAAAATCACGGTTTGGGATGGCGGAGCCGGTTCGAAAAACGGCAGTACAACTGCAAACTTTATGCGTGATTTGATTAAAGCCCTGCCTGCAATGCATGATTTGGCCGGTCAAGCTGGTGTTGAACTTCCTGCAATTCTCGGCAAAGTCGCATCTCAGGAAGATATTGAAACAGAGCCGGCTCCGGTATCTGCAAAACCCGAAAAAGAGAAAAAATAAGTTTCTACTGTAAAACTTAAAAGGCGGTCAGATTTCTGGCGGCCTTTTCTTTTTGGATGAATATTAGGGAAAAAATTTTTCATTGCTAAAATACGTTTATTATGATAATATTGCAATGTTAAAAATTTATTGAAATAAGGAGCTAAGAATAATGAAAAAGCACACTACGATTGAATTTGCGGGGGGGGGGGGCGTCCTGTAAGCCAGCTCCTGTAAGATTTTCAGAATATTATGGTATAACAAAAACAAATCTATTAGTTTTATTTTTCTATAAGAAATTTACCCGGCAAAATTTTGCGTTCACATTGTCAGAAGTATTAATTACACTTGGGATTATAGGCATAATAGCTGCAATGACTTTGCCGGCAATAATCGGGAATTATAATAAAAAAGTTACTGTTCAAAAACTAAAACAAACATATTCTATCCTGCAACAGGCTGTTCTTCTTTCCCAAATGGAAAATGGCGAGCCGCGAGAATGGAATTTAACCAGATTTGAACATGCGAATTCCAAAGATGCAATTATGGAAGTTTGTGAAACTTATTTTATTCCTTATCTTAAAACAGTAGGTGAGCCAAAATATATGTCTTTAAAAGATGCCGGATGGAAAAGTTATCATCTCTTATCTGGTCAGGTTTCTAACAGGCCTGATATCGGTACACAAAGATGCATAATGAAACTTAATAACGGCGTAAGTATAATGGCTAGTTTAAACTCTTCCGGTGGAGAAAATGATAAGTTTGTAGGAATGTTGTTTTATATAGATATTAACGGCCCCGGAAAACCTAATATTTCCGGTATTGACGGATTTTGTATTGCGCTTTATTTTGAAAATGGAAGTTTTACTTTTTGGCAGAAGGATGCTAAAAGAGATGTTCTTCTAAAAAAATATTGTACAAGAACACCAGGCGGGGATAATACATCCTTAGGGTGCGGAGCTTTAATTCTCCAGGACAATTGGGAGATTAAAGACGACTACCCATGGTAGGTTGCCGCAGAGCGCTTTACAATGTGAAAGTCATTTTTAATACATATTAATAAGTCTTCTGACTTCTTTTAGAACTTTTTGGGCTTCTGAACGCGCCTTTTCTGAACCTTCACGTATAATTTTGTGAACAACTTCGGGGTGAGCTTCATAATACGCACGTTTTTCTCTCATTGGAGCCATCTTTTCATTTATGAGTGTACCAAGCTGGCGTTTGCAATCTGCGCAGCCGCGCAAACCCTTTTCACATTCGCATCGTACAGTTTCAATTTGTTCTTTATTTCCGAAAATTTCCCAATACTTGAAGGCAACTTCGCAATCCTGCGGATGACCCGGGTCATCCCGCCTCATGCGGCTTCGGTCTGTAATCGCGCTCATAACTTTTTTTGCCGTAACTTCGGCTGTATCTGAAATCTTAATGTCATTTTCAAAAGATTTTCCCATTTTGTTTCCGTCCAGCCCGCAAATCAACGAGCAATGGTTCAAAATAGGTTCAGGTTCATTGAAAAAGTCGCATTTGTAAATGTTATTAAATCTTCTTGCAATGTCGCGCGTAATTTCAATATGCGCAACCTGGTCAATCCCAACCGGCACGTAAGACGAATTAAACATCATAATATCAGCGCTCATCAGCACCGGATAACCCATCAAACCGTAACTGATTTGAGAATTTGCGCCCTCTTTTGTTCGAAGAATTTTTGCCATATCCTTCAAGGTCGGGTCGCGCTCAACCCAGTTTTGCGGGGTTACCATGCTTAGATATATGTTAAGTTCTGCAATCTCCGGAACAAGTGATTGAACGTAAATAGTTGAAATTTCCGGATCAATTCCGCAGCTTAACCAGTCAATTACAACATCAACAACATCGTTTTTAAGATTTTCGGTTTTGTCGTATTTGGTTGTCAGAGCATGCCAGTCTGCAACAAAGAAAAAACTTTCATATTTCTTCTGAAGCTCAACCCAGTTTTGGATAACTCCGAGATAGTGTCCCAAATGCAGTTTCCCTGTTGATCTCATACCTGATACTATTCTTTTGTTCATTTCCACGTCCTTCCTAACGGGAATATTATAGCACAAAAAGAACAGCTGCTAACCGGAACAAGAAGATTAATCCAAAAGCCAAGATTGATAATAGCATGGTGGATGTTTACACATACTGGTCTGGGTTAGTTTATCCGCATTGCTGTAAGCTCCTATTCTTTTGTATGTTGCGGCATTATTGGAGCGGTTTCCATTACCGTCTTTAAATGTAAATACAAATCGGTCTTTTCCGAAGCGGTTTGGATTTGAAAATCCGTTCGTGTCGACTACAAAGATATTTTCATTATAGGTATACGTACACCAGCTTCTTCCTGATGCGTCTATAAAACAGGAGGAACCATAACTCTTGCTTGGAGCTCCATTTTCTAAATCAATCCCGTCATCAGCATTGCCGCTTGAACAGGAGCCGCCGCAAAGCGTATCGCCCTTTTTCCAACAGTTAGAGATTTTTGATGCCGGACATTCAGTGATTGCTTTGAACTTTGACTTCATGATGTCAAATTCCAGATTTGTTGCTTCTGTATTGTATTGAGTGCTTCTTGTCAAGGTTTGCTCAAATAAAGCTTCTTCAAAGGCTTGCGAAATATCTGAGTAAGCCTTTTTGTAGGCAGTTTTGAATTGTTTGTCTTTCCACGTGCCGATTAATGAAGGGAGAGTCATTGAGGCGACAATACCTATTATTCCTAAAGTTATGAGTACTTCAGCCATCGTGAAAGCCAAGGTTTTGTCAGGAAAAGTTTTTTTGTATTGCATACAGTATTTACCTCCGTTGTTCTATGTATAGAAATCCTGACAAATATTTTAACATTAATATTCTATATATGCAACATCAGAATTCCAAAAAAGCTGAAATAGTATTTAAGACACTTGCAAAAGTTATTCGGCGCGAAAGAGAAAAACAAAATAAATCCTTAAGAATTCTTGCTGATGAGTACGATATTCAAAAATCCCTGCTTTCACGTCTTGAAAACGGTGTTAACGAGCCAAAACTTATTTCAATTTGGACAATCAGCGAGGCTTTAAATATGCCTGTCTCAAGTTTACTCAGGCTTGTTGAAGAAGAACTTCCACGCGGATTTACGTTTGTTGAAAAATGACTGCTACTTCCAAAACGCTCTCCTTTTTATTCCCACCCGCTGAAATCTCGTCTAATCCATGCTTTAGAAAAATTTTATATTAACTTTTGTTCATAATTAAGCCAAAATTCTTGTACTTTTTTTCTATTTAAAATAGTATGTTATTATATAGTTGGGGAGTCCGTAATTAATTAATCGGGCAGGATGAACCGAAATTATGTAAAATTATTTAATAAAGAGGTAACAAAGTGGAAAATTTCGTATCAGATATCTTTGCAAAGAAAGAAGAAACAGCAAGCCCACAGGCTCCGACAAATCGTTCTGCTGTCAATCCTACTAATATTAAAGTTATTGGTGTTGGCGGCGGCGGTGGAAATGCTGTTAACCGAATGATTAAAGCCGGACTCTCTGGTGTTGAGTTCTGGTTAATGAATACAGATTTACAGGTGTTGGAATTCGGTCAGACGCAGAATAAAATTCAATTAGGAACTAAATCTACAGCTGGTCTTGGTGCCGGCGGCGACCCGTCAGTAGGCGAAAGAGCTGCTGAAGAAGCTCAACAGGAAATTACTCATGCTCTTGAAGGTGCAGATATGGTGTTTATTACTGCTGGTATGGGCGGCGGAACAGGCACCGGTGCAGCTCCTGTCGTTGCTAAAATTGCTAAAGAATTAGGAATTCTAACAATTGCAGTCGTTACAAAACCTTTCTCCTGGGAAGGCAGAAAACGCCAAAATCAGGCCGTACAAGGTCTTGAAAAACTTAGAGAAGCAGTTGATGCTGTTATTGTTGTTCCAAATGATAAACTTTTACAAGTTGTTGACCGCCAGGTTTCTTTGACAGAATCATTCATTATTGTTGATGAAGTTCTTCTTCGCGGTGTTCAGGGTATTTCTGATATCATCACCGTTCCTGGAACAATTAACGTTGACTTTGCTGATGTTAAGAATGTTATGCAGGCTTCAGGCTCAGCCCTTATGGGTATCGGCCGCGGCCAGGGTGAAGGAAGAGCTATCAAGGCTGCTGAAATCGCTATCAATTCACAGCTTCTTGAAACTTCTATCAATGGCGCTTCCGGCGTAATCGTTAATATTACAGGCGGCCCTGACATGACATTGCATGAAATTACAGACGCTGCAAATATCATTCATGATGCAGTTCTTGACGATGCAACTGTTATTATTGGTACAGCAGTTAACGAAAATATTCAGGGTGAAATTCAGGTTACTGTTATTGCAACAGGTTTTGAACTTAAAAATCAACCTGCTGATGCTCCGAAAACTGATGTTAAACAGCTTAGCGCATCAGATTTCTTCTCAGGTGCTTTTAATAATGGAAGCAACAATGTTTCAGCTGCACAACCCAGAAGAAGTTCAATGCCTCAAATGGGTTCAGGCTTCACAAACATTGAAATACCTGACTTCTTGAAAAAGTAGTAAGCAAAAAATCAATTTAATCACAATACAGTTGGAAGTATATATAGTGACCGTAAAAACGGTCACTTTTATTTTATCTTAAATTTTGAGTGTTACATTTTATTAATTTAATATTTTTATAGCCTGATTTAGTTGATTATTGTGTTGGAAATTTGCTTGAGAGAACTGCCAGGTCTATAAGTCCTGCTAAGGCTAACGAGTTTGATATCTTAAAATGGTCATTTGAACATTCTAAAAAGTATAAGATTACGTATTGAATAAAAAAAACCGCTTTGGACAAAGCGGTTTTTTTTATTTGTTCAAAATAAAATTAGTCTTGAGCGTGACCGGCTGTTCCAAGAACGTCAACCATTTTATGTTTAACCATTTCTTTAACAGCAGTTCTGCCAGGTCCCATGTATTCACGTGGGTCAAATTTTTCAGGGTGTTCAACAAAGAATTCTCTGATTGTTGAAGTCATTGCAAGTCTCAAGTCTGTATCGATATTGATTTTTGCAACACCGTGTTTAGAAGCGTAGTTAAGCATATCTTCCGGAACACCTTGAGCGTTAGGCAATTGACCGCCAAACTTATTGCATTTAGCTACGAATTCAGCCGGAACAGATGATGAACCGTGAAGAACAAGCGGGAAATCATATCCAACAGCTGCATTAACTGCTTTTTTAATTTCAGCAAGTCTTTCAAAGTCAAGTTTAGCTTCACCGGTGAATTTGTAAGCGCCGTGAGAAGTTCCGATTGCAACTGCTAATGAGTCGCAGCCTGTTTCTTTAACAAATCTTGCAGCTTCTTCAGGATCTGTGTAAGTCGAATCTTTAGCGTGAACTTTAACATCATCTTCAACACCTGCTAATTTACCGAGTTCAGCTTCAACTGAAACTCCGCGCGGATGAGCATAATCAACTACCTGTTTAGTCAATTTGATGTTTTCTTCCAACGGGAATCTTGAACCGTCAATCATTACTGATGAGAAACCGCCGTCAATACAAGCTTTGCAGATTTCAAAATCAGCACCGTGGTCTAAGTGCAATGCAATCGGCACTGTTGTTGTAGCTAAAGCTGCTTCAACAAGCTTGATTAAGTAAGTTTGGTTAGCATATTTTCTTGCGCCTGCTGAAACCTGTAAAATAATAGGTGATTGAGTTTCTTCAGCAGCTTCTGCAATACCCTGTAAAATTTCCATGTTGTTAACGTTGTAAGCACCGATAGCATAACCGCCTGCGAGTGCTTTTTTGAACATTTCATTTGTTCCAACTAATTTTCTTTCGCTCATAAGAGTCTCCTTCTTTATGTAAACTTTTTACACACATGAA
>QAMI01000058.1 GCA_003150395.1 Candidatus Gastranaerophilales bacterium
GAAAAAAGCGAAAATCCGACACTGGAAAAACTTTTTATAAAGACATTCAAAAAATACAACAAAGAAATTATTGAAGCCAATTACAATGGCACATACGCTGAAACAGCACACGGGCTTAATATAAACGAACTTAATTGCAAATATATATCAAAAATTTACTGGGGCGATGTAAAAGGGAATTATATGGCGACAGAATACGAAACCCCTCCAAAATACAGCAGCCCGATTGTTCAATTCAAAAAAACATACAAAACTCTTCAGCATTTTGCAAAAGATTTCAAGTCGCAGACCGGCCTTGATATTACCGAATTAATTGAGCGCGGAATTAGACCGGGAAGAACTGATTGGAAAGGTGAATTTGCCCCATACGACAAATGCCATATTATAATGAGCTACTTGCAGTCAGAACTCAAGAAAGTCGGACTTTATCACGGAGATTTGCACAAAGACAACGCAATTATCGGAACTGACAATAACGGCAAAGCAATTGTCAAAATTATTGATATTGGCGGCGTTATTAAACGTTAAGAAACAAGTGCGTCTGATTGAACTTTAGAAAGTATAAATTCAGTAATCTTCTTCTCAAGTTCAATACCAAAATGCCCGTTAATTTCTTTTATAAAATAACATGGACTTGTAACATTTATTTCAATAATTTTCTCATCAATTACGTCAAGCCCGACAAGCGGAATCCCCATTGAATTAAGTTTTTTGGCAACAGGCTTGAACTTTTCTATTTCGCTTTCGGTTAGAACCGCTTTTATAATATTGCTGTCACAATGTTCGTTGAACTTGAAATCATCATTTGACGGAAGCTTTTGGACACAATACGGCAAAACATCCTCGCCCAAAAATAAAACACGTTTGTCACCGAATTTTGCTTTTTCAAGGTATTTCTGCACCATAACCAGAGTTGAACCATTGTTTGTCATTGAATTTATAATTACGGCGGTATTTTTGTCGCCTTTTTTAAGCGTCATAACACCTGCGCCAAAGCATCTGTTTAAAGGTTTTAAAACAATTTCTCCAAACTCATTCAAAAACTCCAAAATATCTGATTTTGAAGAGGTTACAATGTGCGCAGGCATTAAATCAGGAAAAAGCATTGTATGAAGTTTTTCGTTGAAGTCTCTCACAGCACGCGGTTCGTTCAAAACAAGCGTTTTATTTCTGTCAACAAAATCAAAAATATAAGTTGCGTTTATATAATCCAAATCAACAGGCGGGTCATTTCGAAACATACAGAGTCTGAAATCTTGAATATTTCTTTTTATTGCATTACGCTCATAAAGAATATTGCCAAGCTTTTCGAAAACCGGATAGCAATGCGCAAATGCTTTTTCCCCTGAAATTCCGAGTTTGTCGATTGTCGTAATAAAAACATTGTTATTCTCTCGCATTAATTCGCGTATAAGCCAAAAATTTGTGACCAGATTGTTAAATTCAAAATACTTTAACTCAATTCTGTCAATAATAAATAAAATATCCATAACGCCTCTTTTCTGCACAAATCATAGCACGATAAAAAAATAAGCACAATTAACCTTCTGAAAATTTTATGGATACTTTTATGGAGATTTTTCGTCCATAGGACTCAGAATGACAAGAGATACGTAGTGCAATCTTGAACGAAATATTTTATAAGGCGCTTTCTTGAAAACAAGAAAGCGCTCATTAATTAAAATATTGTTTTTCAGATTATTTTTGCAATTCTTCCGGATTCAAAATCATGCAGTTTGTATTGTTCATATTTACAAGTTTCAAAAACGCTTCCAAATCTGCTTTGATTTCGGGGAAGGTATTGTAATGCATTGGAATTACAGTTTTTACGCCGAGCCAATCTGCGGCAACAGAGGCGTGAACAGCATCCATTGTGTAATGCCCGCCAATCGGCAATAGCGCAATTGTCGGATGGTAAAGTTCTCTGATAGTTTTCATTTCACCGGTCAAAGCAGTGTCACCTGCGTGATAAATTCTAACCCCTTCAATATCAAAAATTATACCGGCCGCCTCGCCTGCATAACTTCCATCCGGCATGGAATTTGAGTGGAATGCCGGAACAAAAATTGCTCTTCCCCATGGATAGTTAAGCCAGCTTCCAAAGTTAACGCTGTTTGTTGTGATTCCTTGATTTGAATAATATTTCGCCAATTCTACAACTGCTGAAACAGTTGCGCCTTTTTCTTTTGCAATTTCAACAGAATCACCAATGTGATCAGCATGTCCGTGCGTTACAAAAATATCCGTGATATTTTCTTCATGCCAGTTATATTTGTCATTTCTGTTTACAAGCGGGTCAACTAGAATACATCTTTCACCGACTTTGAACTGGAATGCACTGTGACCTAAATATCTGATATCCATAAATTTTAACTCCTTCTTATCTAACAGTTTATTTATAACAAATTTTTTGATAAAATTCAATTATGAAACAATATGAAACATATATGAAAGAGTGTTTTGAACTCGCGAGGCTGGCTGAGGGCAAAACGTCGCCAAATCCGCTGGTCGGATGTATTGTTTTGAATCGGGCAGGAAAGATTATTTCAAAAGGTTTTCATGCAAAGTGCGGCGAAAATCACGCTGAACGCGATGCACTTTTAAAAGTCACACCTGACGATTGCGCATACGGAACATTAATTGTAAATCTTGAACCGTGTTCGCATTTTGGAAAAACTCCACCCTGCGCAGATTTGATAATTGAATATGGAATAAAAAAAGTAGTTATTGCAATGCGTGATGTAAACCCGATTGTTTCAGGAAACGGCATTGCAAAGCTGAAAGCCGCAGGAATTGAAGTTGTTGAAGGCGTTTTAGAAGACGAAGCCCGAAAACTTAACGAAATTTTTATAACAAATATGCTTGAAAAAAGAACATTTGTTGCGCTCAAAACAGCCACAACTCTTGACGGGAAAATTGCAACAAGCTCCGGAAGTTCAAAATGGATAACATCATCGGCTGCACGTGAAGAAGTAAAAAAAATCCGCGCCAAATACGACGCTATTTTAACAAGTTCAGCAACAGTTATTGCCGACAATCCGACAATGGAGCACAGCATAAAAATAATTCTTGATAGAGAATTAAAAACCGATTTTGAGAATGCGAAAATTTATAAATCCGGAAAAATCTTTGTATTTTATGATGAAAATTGTCAAAATGATGACATTTTGAACAGATTCCTTGCTAACGCTCGGAATGACAAAAACTCAATAACTTTTATCAAAACGCCGCTTATAAATGGCAAACTTAACACCGAATTTATCCTAAAAAAACTTTACGAGTTAAAAATTATGAGTGTTCTTGTTGAAGCCGGCGGGATTTTGAACGGGTCAATTCTTCCATTTGCAGATAAAATTTACCATTTTATAGCGCCGAAAATTACAGGTGACAACACTTCTAAATCATCCTTTGACGGAAGAAAAATATCAGAAATAAATGAAAGTTTGAATTTCAAATTTGATACAATTCAAACTTTTGAACCTGATATTTTGGTTACGTATTATCCTGTACAATAGAAAGCGTTACAAAAAGATTAGTCAATCAGCTTGCCATCAAACAAATCCATAACCATATTCACCGTATCTGAATGCATATCCTCAAACTGCTTGGCTTTTGAAGGACTGATTTCCCCGGACGATTCTGCGTACTCGCCTGATTCTTCAGAAATTTCTTCTGGCGCTGAAATATCTTCTTCAACTTCTTTTAAGCTTGGAATTTCTTCTTTTAGTTCCGGCTTAGGTCTTGGCGCCGGAGATGGTTTTACCGGAGCCGCCTCAGACTTTTTTTCGGACGCCTGCTTTTGAATTGTTTCATCTTCAGGCATCGGAAGCCTTACGGTTATAGTTGTATCAGTTTGAGAAAAAAGTTCATCAACGGCTTTTTGTAAAACCGTTCTTTTACTGCCTGAAACAAACTGGTTAAGATAAATTTCGTTCTTAACCGTAATTACAACTTCCTCAGGCGAAAGTTTGACCGGTTTTGCCCACTGTTTCAAAAGCGCATGAGCAGGCATTTTCACCTTGGACAAAAGCGCCTCCCACAGGGCAAAAATGTCATCCCCGCCTGAAACTTTTGCTTTTGGCATTGGTGCAAAGTCATCAGCAGACGGTTCCGGTGAAAGAGTTTTAGGTTCGACAGATTTCACAGCTGTTTCCGGAGTCTTAATAGGTTCAGGCTTTGGCGGCACAGCTTGAGGCTGCGGAGATGGTGTTTTTACAGTCTGCTGAACGATTTTTGGAACAGCATGAACTGCCGGCTCTGAGGAACGCTGTACATAATGTCCGCCGCCCTCTAAAGCACTCAATCTTGCCTGCAAATCCTCCAGTTTTGTGTTTTCTGCTAAATTTGCAAGATCAATTATCGCAATTTCAAGCCAAAGACGCGGATTATTTGTTGTTTTAATTTCTTTTATATAATTTGCACATTTATCGCTTAATGAAATTATCTGGTGCGTTTCTATTCCGGCAGCCTGGCTCGTCAAATCCTTGATTTGCAAATCATTCAACTGTGTCAAGTCAATTGCAATCTCAGGTTTGCAATTTTTCACAATCAAAAGGTTTTTAAAGTAATCAAGCAGGTTTTGCAAAATCTGGACAGGCTCATTGCCGGAATTATAGATTTTTTCAAGAATTTCAATTGCGCCGGCCTGATTAGAAGAAAGAATATTTGCATTCAAATCCCGCAAAACATCAAACGAAATTCTACCTAAAAGCGCGTTGATGTCGTCAGTTGTAATAGCGTTCTGCGCCCCTAAGACGCTCAACTGGTCAAGTAGAGCAATACTATCGCGCATTCCGCCTGCCGAATTTTTCGCGATTGTTGCAAGCGCATCGTCTGTAATATTAATTTTTTCGCTGTCAGAAATGTATCTCAAATGTTTCACGATGTCTGATGTTGTAATTCTTCGGAAATCAAACCTTTGACAGCGGCTTTTTATGGTATCAAGAACTTTGTGAACTTCGGTTGTTGCAAGAATGAAAATAACATTTTTCGGCGGTTCTTCAAGAGTTTTCAAAAGTGCGTTGAACGCCGTTGTTGAAAGCATGTGAACTTCGTCAATGATATAAATTTTAAATCTGCTGTTAACCGGAGCATACATAACTTTTTCTAAAATATTTTGAGCATCCTCAACTTTTCTGTTGCTGGCGGCGTCGATTTCAATAACATCCATTGGCACGGAATTAGTAATATCACGACAGTTTTCACATTCGCCGCAAGGGTTTATTGTCGGGCCGTTAACGCAGTTTAGAGATTTGGCAAAAATTCTTGCAGTAGAAGTTTTACCTGTACCGCGCGGGCCTGTGAAAAGATATGCGTGCGAAATTTTATCCATCGCAATTGCATTTGAAAGCGCCTGTTTAATATGTTCCTGTCCGACAACTTCTTCCAACTTTTGCGGACGATATTTTCTGTATAAAGGGATATATTTTTCGTTCATGATAATATTATAGCAGAGTTAAACCCAAAAAGGACAAAATATGAACATTATTAAACCTTCCGGATTAAAAAGAGGAAACACAATAGGAATAATTGCGGTTTGCGGAGGTATTGAAAAAGAAGCTTCCGTTTGCGTGGAACGAGCAGTCAAACTTTTTGAAGCAGAAGGATTTAATGTTGTTGTAAGCAAAGATATTTACGAAAAAGATCGTTATTTGGCCGGATCTGATGATTTGCGGCTCAAAAACCTTCATGAATTTTTCGAAAACAAAGAAATAGATGCGATTATCTGCCTTCGCGGGGGCTATGGAGCAATAAGACTTGTCGAAAAATTAGATTATGAAATAATTAGAAAAAACCCAAAAATCTTCTGCGGATTTTCTGATGTAACGGCTTTGAATTTAATGTTTTATAAACGCGCCGGAATAGTTTCATATTCAGGCCCGATGATTATGAGCGACTTTGGAATTGAAAACCCGTCAGAATTCACTATTCAAGAATTCTTCAAAGCAGCAGAAGGCAAAAGTTATGAACTCAACGGCGAGCAGGAAATCATAAACGGAAACGCCTCAGGAATTTTGTGGGGCGGAAACCTTTCAACAATTGTTTCTCTTTGCGGGCTCGATTTTATACCGGACGAACCATTTATATTTTTTGCAGAAGATGTGAACGAACCTGTTTACAAAATTGATAAAATGTTCAGACAACTTTTAAATATTGAAAAATTTAGAAAAAACATAAAAGCTTTGTGTTTTGGTGAATTTTCAGGGATTGACAATACAGAATGGCTTGAAATTTTATTTAATGAAGTTTCTCAAGAATTAAACATTCCATCAGCTAAAGGATTTAAATTTACCCACGAAAAAGAAAAAGCAACCGCACGCATCGGCACTCTCGCTAAGTTTGATGGGAAAAAGCTTTTCATTGAATAATTAAGTTTATATTAATAAATAATCCTAAGGCTTTTTTTGGGTTAAAATGTTATTATGGTTAGATAATATAAGGATAAAATTATGTGGGATTATTCAGAAAAAGTAATGGATCACTACAGGAACCCCAGAAACGTCGGAAAAATAGACAATGCAGATGCAATTGGCGAAGCCGGCTCTCTTGCATGCGGTGATTCCCTAAAAATATATTTAAAAATACAAAACGGTATTGTAACAGATGCAAAGTTTCAAACTTTTGGCTGCGGCTCTGCGGTTGCAAGTTCAAGCATTTTAACAGAAATGATTATCGGCAAGACGGTTGATGAAGTAAAAAAAATTACAAACAAAGACATTGCAGACCAGCTTGGAGGCTTGCCGCCTGAAAAAATGCACTGTTCCGTTATGGGTTATGAGGCTCTTGAAGATGCTCTTCAAAACTTTGATAATATGACGGATTTGGATGATTTGCGCGAAGAAAAGCCAAAAGAAAAAATCGTTTGCACCTGTTTCGGAGTGACTGAAAACCAAATCTGGGATGCAATTAAAGTAAATGGTTTAAAGACAGTTGAAGAAGTGACAAATTACACAAAAGCCGGCGGCGCTTGCGGCAAATGCAAAGGCGTAATTAAAGATATAATTGATACTTATTACAAAAAGGAAGAAGCCGACAAACCACAACTTTCACCTGCTCAAAAAATTCTTAAAATAAACAACATAATTGAAACCCAGATTTCACCGGAACTTCGAAAAGACGGCGGGGATATTACGCTTGTTGATATTGACGGAAACAAAGTTCTGGTAAAACTTCGCGGGAAGTGCTCCGGCTGCAAGAACTCTCATCTCACGCTGAAAGCTTTTGTTGAAAGCACTCTCCGGGAAACAGTTGATGCAAATATTGATGTAATCGAGGTGGCATAATGAGTAATTTAATATACTTAGATAACAATGCAACGACAAAAGTTGCACCGGAAGTTTTAGAGGCAATGATGCCGTTCTTCAAGGAAGAATACGCAAACCCGTCAAGCGTTTATGAATTCGCAAAACCGGCAAATCATGCTGTTCGCGATGCCAGAGGAGTTTTAAAAGATTTTTTAAATGCCGCAAACGAAAAAGAAATTATTTTCACATCTTGCGGGTCTGAAAGCGCGAATATGGCTATCCGCGGTGTTTTGAACATGAATAAAAATAAACGCCATATCATAACAACAAAAGTTGAACACCCATGTGTTTTAAACCTTTATCAAACCCTGGAAAAAGAAGGTTATAAAGTTGATTATATAGGTGTTAACGCTAACGGGGAACTTGATCTGGCACAGCTTGAAGAAGCTATAAATTATGATACCGCGCTTGTTTCTATAATGTATGCAAACAATGAAACGGGTGTAATCTTCCCCATTGAAAAGATTTCTGAAATCATAAAATCAAAAAACAAAGAAACTAAATTCTTTGTAGATGCAGTTCAGGTTGCCGGCAAAATCCCGATTGATGTTCAGTCTGCCGGAATTGATTTGCTTGGAATTTCAGGACATAAATTTCATGCGCCAAAAGGTATCGGAGCACTTTATGTAAATTCAAAAACTCTGATTACGCCGCTAATCATCGGCGGACATCAGGAAAGAGGCAAGCGTGCCGGAACTGAAAATGTTCCATATATTGCAGGGCTTGCAAAAGCTGCCCAGCTTGCAGTTGACGGATTAAAATATGAAGCAAATGAAGTAAAACGTCTTCGCGACAAACTTGAAGCAGGTATTTTAAAAAATATTTTCAACGCAAGACTCAACACTGGTGCTGCAAACAGAGTTCCAAACACAACTAACATCGGTTTTGAATACATTGAGGGTGAATTAATTCTTCTTCACATGAGCGACTTGGGAATTTGCGCAAGTTCAGGAAGCGCCTGCACGTCAGGGTCACTTGAACCAAGCCATGTTCTTCGCGCAATGAATGTTCCGTTTACGGCAATCCATGGAAGCATTCGTTTCTCGCTTTCAAAATACACGAAAGAAAGCGAAATCGACAGAGTTCTTGAAGTTATGCCAGGAATTATCAACAAAATTACGGCACTTTCACCGTATCAGGATGAACTTGCAAACCTCAAACGCCTTCG
>QAMI01000021.1 GCA_003150395.1 Candidatus Gastranaerophilales bacterium
ATACTGAAAATATCAGAAGATATTCTCATCTTGCAATAGAATCTGCTAATACGGCTTTAAAAAGCGTTGTTCCTTATAAAAATACGGAATTTAAAGGTGTTTGGGTGCGTCCGGTAGAAACCAATGAGGAGGCAATCGAAAAGGCAGTAAAAAGAATTAAAGCTGCTGGCATTGATAATATTTTTATTGAAACCTATTTCCACGGAAGAACAATTTTCCCGAGCAAAACAATGGCAAATTATGGTTTTGTGAAGCAGAATGAAAAGTTTGATGGAATTGACCCTCTAAAACTTTGGGTTAAATATGCTCACAAAAATAATATAAAAGTTCATGTTTGGTTTGAAACTTTTTATGTTGGAATTCAGCGTCCAGAAACAAATCCGGGAAATATTCTTGCCGTAAAACCGCATTGGGCAAATAAAACAAAGAAAAATTACAATATAAATGCGCCGACACCGTCGATTTCAGAACATAACGGTTTTTTCCTTGACCCTGCAAATCCTGAAGTTCAGGAATTTTTGCAGAGTCTAATTACTGAAATCATAGATAATTATAAAGTTGACGGGATAAACCTTGATTATATAAGATATCCCCAAGCTGTTTCTTTCAGTGATATTAATGCCTGGGGGTATACGGATTACGCTAGAAATGAGTTTAAAGCTATTTATGGCAAAGATCCTCTTGATATGCTTGTAAGCGACCCGTTGTGGATGAAATGGTGTGAATTCAGACGGGAAAAAGTCTCAAACTTTGTTGCAAAAATTGGTGCCTTAGGGCGTGAAAAAAAAGTTTATGTAAGTGCTGTTATTTTCCCTGATAGGCTTGCCGCACTGAATGCTAAGCAGCAGGATTGGAAAACTTGGAGTACGAGGGGATATATTAACGGTTTTACTCCTCTGTTTTTGACTTGTAATGCGAAAACCTTAAACGCACTTATCACAAATGTTATTAATGCAAAATCTCCTGAAACGGACTTGTTTGCAGGACTTTTTGTAACTTTTATGGGCGGAAGTGAGGAAGACTTAATTAGAGAAATTCATGAAACAAGAAAAATGGATGTTAAAGGTGTTATCCTCTTTGATTATGCCCATCTTGATAATCGTTATATTCAGGCTCTTGCAACGCGCGTGTTCAGTGAAAAAGGAACTTCTGTCGTGAAATCAGTAAAGCAGTCCCAAGGTAATTCAGTTACGCTGAAACGTATTGAAGGGTCTAAATCCTCTTCTGTAAAATCCTCTAAAAAAACACCATCAGAGAAAAAATGGTTCTTTTCTAGAAAAAAGAAAAAGTAAGAAATTCGATGTTTTTAAACTTTGGAATTAGGGAATGATAAGAGACTTTGCCAATTCGGCAATTTTAAAGAAAAATACAATAATGTTTTTAACCTCTGCTGCTTTTATTACTGGAATTGCAGCTTACTTTAATAATTGTGAACTTGTTGCGGGTGCGCTTCTTACTTTTCTCCTATCAATTTTGGTTTGGAAAAATAAAATACCATTTAAGTTTATAATTCTTTGGATTTTTGTATTTTACCTTGGCTTTTTTAATGCAAATCTGCGTATAAAACATTTTGATGAGCTTTCGATGATAGCTCCGCTGAATGGTGAAATCATCGGCCGTATTGTTTCAATTCCAAACAGTAACGCTAAAGATAAAACAAAATTCTTCATGGAAGTTGAAAGTGTTGACGGGAAAGCGCTTCATGCTAAGACGCTTGTGAGTATTCAGGATGAAGAAGGCGACTTTTCAATGTTCAACATCGGAAATATCTACAAAATTAACGGGAAACTCAGACTGCCCTTCAAAGCCGGAAACCCCTCACAATTCGATTACGGTAAATATTTGAGAAATTTTAATACATTTACACTTGTATATGCAGATAAGACTGATTGCGATTATTTGAAATCGGAAATTCCGCCAAAATGGAAGTTTATGCAGGCTCTCAACAACACAAGAAACCGGATAATTAAAGTTCATTCCAAATATTTGAAAAGTCCGAACCTTGAAATTTTAGGCGGTATTGTTTTCGGTGACGATGCTGTTGCGGCTCCGGATTATATCAAAGACAGCTTTACTAATTCAGGTTTGCTGCATATTCTTGCAGCATCTGGAATGAATGTTGCATTTATTTTCGGATTTTGGTTTTATATCCTTTCTCTATTGAAAGTTCCATACAAACCTCGTGTTATCAGTGGAATGGGAGTGATAATTCTTTATACTTTAATGACAGGACTTGGACCATCTGTAATCAGAGCGGCTTTAATGCTGTTATTTGTTTTGATTGGAAAATTGATTGACAGAGATTCTCACAGTGTAGCGCTTTTGTCCTTTGTTGCGCTATTGATGCTTTTGTACAATCCGGCATATTTGAATGATGTTGGTTTTCAGCTTTCTTTTCTGGTAACTTTCGGAATAATCTGTACTGCCAATATTGTACTTGAAAAATTTAAAGGAAATAAAGTCCGCGAATTTATTGCCGGTTCGCTTCTTATTCCAATTGTTGCTCAAATCTGGGTAATTCCTTTGCAAATGTTCTATTTTAATACAATAAGTTTGTATTCATTTTTCGCAAACGTTTCAATCATGCCGTTTTTGTCTGTAATAAGTTTTGGCGGATTTGTTTCGTCTGTTTTAGCGATAATCCCTCAGATTTCTGATTTTATTTGTAAAGTTTTTGACTTTGTTCTTAATTTTATGCTGACAATTCTTGTTTGGATTTCAAATTTCTTTTCGACACTTCCGCATTCATTGATTGAAACTCCGCATCCGTCGATTTTGCAGGTTTTTGTATATTATTTTATTGTTCTTTTAGCGACATTGATGATTAAAGAAGGGTTTACAAAACGCCATGTTGCGATTTTGTTCGGAATGATAAGTATAATAATCTTTACTTCAATCAGCCTTCCGAACGGTAAACTTGACGTGATAACTTTCGATGTCGGAAACGCGGATGCTTTTCTTATAAAAACTCCGGCTGAAAAATATATAATAATTGATACAGCAAAACCGGGTTATAAAGGCGGGAAATCTCAAGCCGAACTAATTATCAGAAAATATCTCAAAGATAGAGGTGTAAAAAATCTGGAGTTTTTAATAGTAACACATTTTGATAATGACCATGCAGGCGGTGCGGCTGACTTGATTAATAAAATGCGTATTGGCAAAATTTATGTGAATTCAACAAGCGACTCTTCAAAAACTGCCTCAAAAATTTATCAAACATCTAAAGAACGCAATTTAAAACTTACAAACGCGCCTGATAACGAAATCATTTATTCTGAACCTGGTTTGAAAGTAAGAACTTTTGTTAAAAATTTTGAAAACGATAATGAAAGTTCAGTTATGGCTCTTTTGAGTTATAAAGATTTTGATATTTTATTTACCGGCGACGCCGGAGTGGAAGCCTTTAACAGAATTTCCGATAAACTTCCGCAGAAAGTAGAAGTTTTAAAAGTCGGTCATCATGGTGCAAAACATGTTGTTGATGAAAATTATGTTAAAAGAATTTCCCCAGACGTTTCTATAATTTCAACCGGTCTGAATAATTACGGTCACCCTGCAAAATCTACTCTGAATATTTTGCGAAATACAGAAATATACAGAACAGACAAAAACAATTCTATTAAAATTTCAACAGACGGCAAAGAATTCAAAATGTTTACCTTCAACACCACTTCTAAAAAATTTGAACCTGTCACCTCAAAATTTGCAAGGTAAAACTAGAAATCTATGCTGTAGTTTCTCTGAAATTCGTAAGATTTAATAATAAATAGCTCTATGAAACCTCCCCCTTACAGACTATTGATTTATTTTGTTTATATGCTAAACTTCTGAAAGGTATTGTGAGGTGGTAGATAATATGATGAAACCTATGTCCCCAAAAGACAGAATTATCTTGGCTCTTGATGTTGATACATTGGAGGAAGTTCGGGAGTTAGTGCTGGAATTAAAGGATTATGTCGGTTATTTTAAAATTGGCCTTCCTTTGATAATTAACTGTGGCTTTGAGGCTGTGCGCCTTATTGAGGAACTTGGTGCAAAATGTTATTATGACGGCAAATTTCACGATATTCCAAATACAGTTCAAAAAGCCTGTATCAATCTGGTCAAAAATAATATCCACGTTTTCAATATCCATATTCAAGGCGGCTCAAAAATGGTTGCTTCGGCTGTAAAAGCTGTCAATGCAACCGCAAAACGTCTTGAGAAAGAACCACCTGTAATTTTAGGAGTTACGCTGCTTTCAAGCTTTGGGCAAAGAACTTTGACTGAAGAATTGTGTGTAACAAAAAATATAGAAGATTATGTACTTCAACTTGCTCAGGTAGCTAAAGATTCCGGACTTGACGGGGTTGTTGCAAGCGCTGACGAGGCAAAAAGAATCAGAAAACAAATCGGTGATGATTTTATAATCGTATGTCCTGCAACGCGTCCAACCTGGGCCGGCGTCGATGATCAGGTAAGAGTTGATACCCCGCGCAAAGCTATTCTTTCAGGAGTTGACTTCCTTGTTATCGGACGTCCTATTACAAAAGCTGATGACAGAATTTCTGCTGTTAAACTTATTATAGATGAAATTGAAACGGCATTAAGCGAACGCGAGACTTTAGTTTGAGCCCGCTTTTGTTGGAATTAATTAAAGAAAATACTTGTATTTTCTAAAATTTCATGCTATGAATAAAATATAATTTATTTTTAATTTGTTACAAATTATAATTAATTTCTTTAGCTCTAAGATTTTATTAATCTTAGAGTTTTCATTATATACAATGCTTATTTGATTTCTATTAAACAAAAAAATAACTGCCATCTTTTTGCAGTCAATTATTTTCTACAGCTACTAAAATGTCTCTTGCAAGCGGGAGTTTTCGTTTATCCAAAGCCTTTATAATATCAATAATAGCACCTCTAAAAGGGTCAAGTTCCTGTGTGTTAATCCTGAAAAACTCGTTAACATCAATTTCGAGTACTTTTGCAATTCTGATAAATGTATCAAGTGAAGGATAAGAATTTCCATTTTCAATAAGGCACATCTGCCGGGGCGAAATATATATCAATTCAGATAATTTTTCTTGTGATAAACCACGGTCAATACGCAATTGTTTTATTTGTTTTCCAAGTAACTGTTTATCCAATTTGCCCCCTTATAAAAAAGTTTATTATATATAAAGGTCATTAAATAATGAAATACATATCAAAAATATTGACAAATTGATATCCATATGTTATTATAATCATGTAACTTATATTATGGAGGTATTTACATGTTAAAGAGATCTAATGGCATGGGCGGTTTTTCGCTCGCAGAAGGTGCTACGCACACAGAGATGTTTGGAAAGGCTCGTAAAAGTGCGTTTACTCTTGCAGAAGTTTTGATTACTTTAGGTATTATCGGGGTTGTTGCGGCAATGACAATGCCGACATTGATTAACTCAACTCAAGGCGCACAGTACAAAACAGCATACAAAAAAGCATTATCAGTAATGTCACAGGCGGTTGTTATGAACATTGCGCTTGAAGATTATGACTTGTCACAGGTTGTTGCTGGAACTAACGATGCCGCTGCGGTAGAGGGAGATGATGACGATACACCAGCAACTACTGTTGGCGGTGCACAATCTTTATACGACTTGTTTAAAAATAGAATGAATGTTGTTAAAGTTGCAAGTACATCTGATTTCCAAGGAGATACGCAAGGTGAGACAGATTACTATAAAATTATCAATGTAGATTCTGCAGATAAAACTGATTATACAGCTTTTGCAACTCTTCATGGAGGACAGGGCGGAAATGCATTTCCAGTTTTGACAACTGGTGGAAAATGGCCACAGAATTTAACAATGTTATTCTTTAATGATGGTATTACCTTTATTTTTGATAACACTCAGGCAAATTGTGCGGCTGCAACTGCAACAACTAATGACCACTACTGCTTTGGATTTATTGATGTAAATGGTCAAAAAGCTCCTAACAGAGTTGTAGCTTGTGATGGTGCTTCTGCTAGTAAGACTATTGATGGGTCTGGTACTGACAATGCTAACTGTGTTGTAACTAATCCAACAGATATTTATCCAGTTGCACTATATGACCAATCTGTAGTTCCTGCATCAGCAGCAGCAAGAGCAGTTCTTTATGCTAAGTAGTAACTATATTTAAAGAATTCTACCCTCTGCCTGTGATAGAGGGTAGAATTTCTTACCTAACTGTTACAATCCATGTAGGTTGTAACTTTCACCAAGTCATCCTGAGCATGGTCTAAAAAGCCAAAGGGTAACTTAAAACACTGGCGAAGGATCCCCTTAACATCAAAAATATTCTTTACCACCCACACCGAAACCCATCAACTGCGCAAACCTCGCTCAGAATGACAGAAAAAAAGACTTTTTAAACTATTTGTTATAATTCTCGCCTTAGCTCACCTGAGGCGATTTTCTTTATTTAAGTATTCACCAAAATCAGAAATTGAAAATAAAATATTTTGTGAGCATTTAAAAAAATCGAAGCGATGACCTAAAAAAATAAAATTCTTGAAAAGCACTAAAAAACGGAGTAATAGGGATTTGAACCCTAGATGCAGGTTAGACCCACATAACACCTTAGCAGGGTGCCGCCTTCAGCCACTCGGCCATTACTCCATTCCTATTTTATTTTCATTTCACATGACTCTTAAATATCTCATTAAATAGGCTATTTAATTCAGTTGCTTCATGCGATATCTTTATATTATCACAAATATTTTTTTTCGTAAATATTTTATTTTATGATTTAAACTAAAACATTTTAGATTACAAATATTGCTGGAGTTTTTCAAAAACCTTTTGTGTAAAGCCTTCAATGCCCATTCTTGATTTTTTTACAACATTTACATCGTTATAATGGACATTAAACATAGATAACGCTTCTCCAAGTTTTTTCATTAAACTTGACCAGGTTTTATAAAAAGGTTTGTTATTTGATACTATTTCTCCAGATTTATTGTCTATTACAAGCTTGAATTTCCCCATTTTTATTATTGATTTTTTAACCATTTGCTTGTCTGACCGTAAGGATTTTAGAAAAAGGCGCTCATCTATTAACTTGGCTTTATCTTTTATGCTTAAGCCGGTCAGAATTTTGGAACGAAAGCTGTATTCTGTCGCTTCATACTTTGTGTCGGCATTCATTTTTGTTAAAACTGTTTTCAAGTCCTTATGCATTTTAGGCGTTAGAACCCTTTGTTTTGAGCGAAATGCCGTACTAGCTTCTGTAATTTTTTAAATCCATATAGTCTCCTTATTTTATTTGAGATTAGCAATAATACATCTTTATTAGTATTGACCGATTAGGGCTTGTTGGTCTATGATACTGGTAAGGATTAATTTGAAAGGCTTTTAAAATGATTGAAATGAAAGTTATGGGCATTGCCCTTGATACAAGAACAGGTTCACCCATTGTGGTTTTGCATGATAAAGAAAACAGAAAAGCTCTCCCGATTTGGATTGGGTCTGCAGAGGCCAGTGCAATTATCAGAAAAATTGAAAATCTTACGGTTTCACGTCCGATGACCCACGATTTAATTGTAAATCTTATTGAAAAAACCGGCTATGAATTGGAAAAAATCGAAATTAATGATGTTGAAAAAGAAACTTATTATGCGACACTTTTCTTAAAAGATAATGATGGTAATGTTTTGCAAATTGATAGCCGCCCATCTGACGCAATTGCTATTGCTATAAGAATTGACGCACCTATTTTTGTAACAGCAAATGTTATTTCAAATGGGTCTGTTTCAACTGACAGTGCTAAGGATGAGGCAGAAGCTCAGGAATTCAAGAATTTTGTTCAAAGTCTTAAACCTTCAGATTTTGAAAAATTAATGAAAGACAACGAACATCACGAAAGCGATCAATAACTCAAATTTCATTAACCATCTTATAAATAAATCTTAATTTTTCTTCATTTAATTCTAATAATTTAAGATTGATAGATTTTAAAAGGTTCTCATTGCTATTAAAATGTCCATAATCAAATATATCACTATATGAAATTTGAAGGCTGTCTAAGATTTTTTCTAGCGTTTCGAAGGAAGGATAATTCCTTCCGTTTTCAATTCTGCTTAAGTGCTTAGGATCAATGCCGACAAGCTCGGCTAATTTATCCTGCGTGAAATGGCGTTTTTCACGGAATTCTTTTATTCGCATTCCTAGTAATTCTTTTTTAGTAACCATATTACACCAACTTTTTTATGTTATTCAAATTCTCAGCTCTATATAACTATATAAATATAGATTTAATTGACAAAAGGTGATAAATAATGTAGTATTTGTAATGTCAAGTATTGAATTTGAATAAGAAAGGTAACATATATGCTAATAGAAAAGTCTGTTGTACAAACATTAGGTAGTTTAAAAGCTAATCACAGCCATAGAGGATTTACATTAGCTGAGGTTTTGATAACACTTGGAATTATCGGAATCATAGCAGCCATGACACTTCCGTCATTAATTCAAAAGAATAACAACAAAGTTGTTGAAGCGAGATTAAAAAAATTCTATTCATCAATTAATCAAGCTATTCTTATGGCAGAGAATGACTATGGTGATAAAAAATACTGGTATGAGGATGTCAGTGGCAAATCAGACTTTGACGACGAAGGGAATGTTATTGAAGGAAGTAACAAGGGAGAAGTTTGGTTTAATAGATATCTGGCACCGCATTTGAATATCATTGAACGCGAAACATTATCAGATGGAACTTTTATAGTATATTTTGCAGATGGAGGAGCATTAAGATCAAAACATAATACAACGCGTGACTGGTATTTTTATTCTGGTAAACCGAAAAAATGTATTAAAAAGTATGGTCTTAATGGAGGATATGGAATATGCGTATTTGCATTTAATTATCTCCCTATCACTAATAATTTAAGCTCTTGGAAATATCTTGTAAACAAAGGTTTTGAGCCTTGGAAACATAGCTGGGACGGAAGAATTGAAACTTTATATGATGGACATGAATACTCTTGCAGATCAGGAAATCACTTTTACTGCACAGCACTAATTCAGATGAACAACTGGGAAATACCTGACGATTATCCGTTAAAAGTCAGCTATTAAAATATAAAAAAATGTTAAAAATGTAAATATTTTTCTAAAGATTGAAATTCATCAGAATTAATTTCGTTTATTTATATGGAGAGCCAATATGAACATAGACAAAATACAGCCGAATTATGTCTTTAAGGTTGATCCTGTCAATTTTTTTGAGGCAAGGAAACAAGAACCTGCGAAAAATAATATTTTTCAAAGTGGATTGTTTTCAACACAGACTAACGACACTTTCAATCTTAATCACCCGAAAGTTGCAGGCAGCGAAACAACCGCAAACAGGTTTGACATGTTAGCTTAATATAACTTAATAAAAGATGAAAATTAGTCAAATTTTCCCTAAATAATGTTTTAATATAAATATAAGGGAAAATTTGAGGTACTTTTATGGGTTTATATGTCAATAACAACCGCACAACCGCACCAATTGGCAGAGTTGAAATGTATAACTGCGATAACAATACTACGCCTTCTGCAATCACTAACCAGGTTCGTGTTGACCGTTTGAAAGCTGCTCAGACTCAGTTTAAGGGAACTGCACCAGCAGGAGAAAACCTTAAAGGTCTATATGCATCAGCAGGAACTCTTTATCATCCCACAACAAAAAGCGAATATACTCGAGAAGAACTTTGCGGAGCTGATATTAAAGCTCAATATTTGGATGTTCTTGCTTAATTTATAACAAAAAGAAATTATTCTTTGTGTTTGTGTTGTAAATTAACTTTTGAGGATTAAACTGCGGAGTGAAAGAATATTGAATTTTGTTTTTTTTGTTGAAGGCACACAGGCCGACAACTTTCTCTTCATTCTTAAATAAACTTTTCAGAAATTCCATACTTTCCACCTGCTTCTTTTTTGTTGTATAATTCTATTAAGGATTTTGCATAGAAAGTCAAGGAGGTATTTATGGCTAGAAAAATCACAAAAGATATGAACATTATGGAGATTGTTCAAACTTGTCCGGAAAGCGTTGTAGTATTCCAAAAATATGGCTTAGGCTGTATTGGGTGCGCTGCTGCTCATTTTGAAAATCTTGAAGCAGGTGCGAAGGTTCATGGTTTCGATCCGGATGATATGGTTGACGATATTAACAGACTTATTGAAGCTTCAGAAGCAACTGAGCAAGAATAATACCGCTTATAATATAAATATAAGAAATTAAAAAGCTCCTCAATTAAGGAGCTTTTTGTGTGTAACATAGTATTATAAGAAGTGTTATTTTTTCATGAAACCTGCCATTGAAAGATTATCTGTACGTAAACGGTTTAACTCTGCAGGTTGTTTCGTATCAGCCTGTTGCGGCTGTTGTACAGTTTTTTGAGCTTTTGCATTGCCAAAGTCAGCCTTAGTACGGCGTTCTGTCATTTTTTCACAAACATCTGTAAGCCATATAATAAGTCCTGGTACGAAGAATATTGTTGACAAGAAACCGAATGTACTGTTGTAAGTTTTTGCTTGTTTTAAAATACCATTGTTCGAGTCAAACAGTTTGTAGAAGTTCTTGATTAAATCGCCGTCTTCAGTTCTTGCGTTGTCTAAAGCTTTTTTGATTTCACCAACTGTGGCTTTATCAAATGTTGTATTTGCAAATTTTTGAACAATAGCATCTGTTGCAGCTTTAATTTTCTTGTCATGTGTCAAAGCTTTTTTGATATTGCCGCCACTTTTTTCTATGAATTCAACAAATCCGTTAACGCCGTCTTTGTACTTGTCAATATGAGTATATTTAGAGTCAAGCTGCTTGCTTGAAAGTACGCTGTGGCGAGTATCTGCGGGATTTAGGTAATCCATTGCTTTCTGCCATATATTTCGGCCTTCCATATCTTTTCTGTTCAATGCAAGCCCTGTTAGTTTGGTAAATCCATCTGAGAAGAGTCTTGCGATGGCTTTTGCTCCGAATAATAATGCTGTAAAAGCAGTAAAGTCGCGAACTATAACTTCACCATATTCATATTTATCTGAAGCATGCTGCAATCTTGGCGGAATACAAAAACCGTACAATAATACCGGCATAGCTTTTCCGCTAATAATAGGACCGTTTAGTTCAAAAATGTCAGAAACCGATTTTGCATGTTTGCCGTTGAAAACTTTTTCGCCGGTTTTTTCCAGGAAAGAAGCCATTCCTGTAAACGGAACTTCTTTACTATCAGCTTTGTTTTCTGCTTTTTCTGTTTTAGAATCCGTATTATCATCAACTTTCGGAGTGGTATCAGAGCTGTTGTTTATAGACTTTTCAGCCGCAGTACCTTTTAATGCAGGGTTCTGTCCGTTTGTACCCCAGTTGTAAAGTTTTGGAATTTGGGTGTAGAATGCCGCAACAGCTGCAAATATTCCCATATTTGTCAAAATTCTTGACCCCATTCTTTTATTGGTGAATTTTTTTACAATATTTTCTACACCATCTGCAGAGATATTATCTGATAATGCTTTTTTGGTATTCTTAACAGCATCATCAAAATAGTCGCTCATCGCGCCAACAAATTCGCTTATAGAACCGCCTTTAACCTTGCCGTCTGAAGATGTGAAATTAACGGCTAATTCATCAACTGCTCCGCCGATTTTACTTTTTCTAAGAAGCATATAATCATCTTCAACGGTTCCGATTTTAGCAATTTCGCTGGCTTTTTCTTTTTTCTTTAGTGATTTATTTCCATTTACGTCTTCAATTTGAATTTGTTTTTGAGCGTAATTTTTTGCAAGATTTTCTATTTCAGTATTATTTAACTTTTTATCTTCTGGAAGGTTATCGTTTATACTTCTTGTAATAACATCTTTAAAGCCTGCTTCATAAAATGCTGATTTTACATTCTTCAACTCTTCGTGATTGCCGTTTTTAATGATGTTAATATTATTTTGTGCAAATTCTGTGAATGGTTTTTGTAATCCATCAAGGTAATTTAATTTAACATTATTGCCTCTGCCAAAATATTTGTTAATAAAAGCAAGCATGCCCAACGGGATTAAAAATGCACTCGGGCCTGTAATTACTTCACGAATGCCTTCTTTACGAGCATAAGCCCAGTTGTATTCGCGAACCTGTTTGCCGTTTTCATCTAAAATCGGATTTCCGTTTTCATCAGTTTTTTTACTGCCTCGCAAAACGCCTTTTCCGACACGGGGTGCAATAAAACCAAGTCCGTCTTGAATGATAAATGATGCCGCATAACCGCCTTTTTCAATAAAGTCCATTGTTCCGACAATAGGATTAACTGCGCCTTTGAATGCTGGCTGTTTGCTGTTTTGACTAATAACAGGACGGTTGTTTCTCTTGTCCGGTAAAGAATTTAATGGTTGAATTGACATATCCCTACTTTAATTTCTGTTCACTACTACACACATACTATTTTAAAAACCTTTAAGTTACATTTATTGCCTTTTTCATCACCATTTGTAAGAAAAATTAACATAGAAAAATTTCTGACGTAAATGTAATTTTAAAAGATTAAGTGTAATTATTATACTTAATCTGATGTTTTTTTTCAAGTAATTTACTACAATTATAATAATTTTATTCACATTTCTTTACATTTTGTTAATAAAATCAGTTATCAGGGCATAAAATTTTTCCTAATTTTGCAACTTTAATTGACAGAACACATTGTTCATTTTAGTATTCAGAAATGGAAGCAAAAGTTATAGGCGCCGGATTAGCCGGTTCGGAAGCGGCTTTGCAGCTTGCAAAACGCGGGATTAAAGTAAAATTATTTGAAATGCGCCCTAAAAAAACAACAGGTGCGCATGTCTCAGAGGATTGTGCTGAGTTTGTATGCTCAAACAGCCTTGGTTCATTTGATGTTACAAATGCGAGCGGTCTTTTGAAAAAAGAAATGGAACTTTTAGGCGGAGAATTAATTAAAATCGCTTACGAATGCCGCGTTCCTGCCGGGAATGCGCTTGCAATTGACAGAGAAGGTTTTTCCCAAAAAGTCACCCAAAAAATTCAAGAAAATCCTAATATTGAACTAATCAGAGATGAAGTCTCTGAAATTCCGGAAACTCCTGCAATTATGGCTTCCGGGCCTTTGACGAGTGATGTTTTGGCAGATGAAATAAAGAAATTTACAAATAATGAGCATTTATACTTTTTTGACGCGATAGCACCGATTGTTGAAGCTGACAGTATAAATTTTGACATTGCCTTCTGGCAAAACCGTTACAATAAAGGAGACGCTGAATATATTAACTGTCCGATGAACAAAGAGCAGTATGAAAAATTTTACGAAATTCTGATAAATGCTCCGCGAATTGAATTAAAGGCTTTCGAAAAAAATGCTAAGTTTTTCGAAAGCTGTTTGCCGGTTGAAGTTTTGGCTTCACGGGGTGTAGATACTTTGAGGTTCGGGCCTATGAAACCAATAGGGCTTGTTGACCCGCGTACAAATGCAGAAAACTATGCCGTTGTACAGCTTAGACAGGATAATTCTGCAAAAACATTGTTTAATCTTGTAGGTTTTCAAACCAATTTGAAGTGGGGCAGTCAAAAGGAGCTTCTCCATTCAATTCCAGGGCTTGAAGAGGTTAATATTGTCCGTTACGGCGTTATGCACAGAAATACCTTTATTAATTCTCCAAAAGTTCTTAATCCTACTCTACAAACCCGTGCTCGCCAGAATTTATTCTTTGCAGGCCAGCTTACAGGAACGGAAGGCTACACGGAATCTATTGCCTCCGGACTTCTGGCAGGGATTAATATGAGCAGATATTTAAAAGGCGAAGTTTTATTAGAATTGCCTAAAACTACTATGCTTGGCGCTTTGACGCATTATATTACAGATTCGGCACATGAAAAATTCCAGCCTATAAATTCAAATTGGGGAATTCTGGACGCAATTGAACTTCCTAAAAAAGAGCGTAAGAATAAAAAACTTAAAGCTGAACTTCTCTTCTCACGCTCTGTAGAATATTTAGAACATATAAAATCTGAGATTAATAACTTATTTTAAAACGATATTGTTTCGGAACTGACCAGTTATTCATTTGAATTACCGCAGTGCTGTAGAATTTGTTAGAATATAGGTCGTTTATTTTATGCATGCGGTATTTATAAGGTTCCATCCCTTTGTTATAGTGGTATTGCCAATCCTCATTAGTTCCTGTTGGATAAAAAATAAAAGGGAACACACAGATTCCATAAGCATTTGTAATTGGCTTATATTTTTTTCTACATTTTTCAAGAGAACCGGGATAAAAATTCCAGTCACGCGTTGTATGGTCAACAGGCTGCAAAGCACTACCATCAGGAAAATATACGACAAATGTGCCATCGTTAAGAGTTTCGCTACGTAAAATATTCAGATAAGGTGCCAAATATTGATTAAACCACAATTCTGCTTTATTAGAACCTTTTATAAAATTCCCATCTTCATCTTTTTGCGTTGTATTTGTAACATCTTGATACCAATATTTTTTATCTCCGTAATCTTTTTCAGCCATTAAAATAGCTTGATTTATTGAAGTATAAAATTTCTTAAGACGCGTTTCAACAACTTTGTTGTTATTCCTTTGAATTAAGGAAGGTAAGGTCATTGCGGCAATTATGCCGATAACGCCAAGGGTTATCAAGACTTCTGCTAATGTAAAGCCTTTAAGGAAGCTATTTTTGGGTGCCCCCCC
>QAMI01000025.1 GCA_003150395.1 Candidatus Gastranaerophilales bacterium
CCTGAATTTATTGCCGCTAATGCCGTTTCTTTATCTTTTGCCGGAGCCAGAAGTTCTACCTTTTTATATGATTTGTTAAGTTTCATAAACCGATTATAATATAAAATAGCAATTTATTTTACTTTTAAATTTTATATGTACATCAAGGAGAAAAACAATGAGCGTAAACCCGGTTTCATTAAGTAATACAAATCTTTCAAAACGTTGCGAAGTACCAAATTTCACCGCAAACGAAAACGAAAAGTCCGTAACACAACCCTCTGTTGCAAAAGTTGATTCTGCTGACAAATTCATTAGTAAAATTGAGAAAATGCCGCCGGCAGCTGTTGGTTTGAGCAGTGCAGTTTTATGGTTCGGAGTCGGAATGGGGCTTGACAAACTTATCGGAATGGTTTTCAAAAGTATGAAATCAACTCTTAAAACATCACTTATTATGAATGGAATTTTTGGAGCTGTAATGGGCGGAATGGCATACTGGCGCGCAAAAAAAGAAGGTTAAATTTAAAAATTTTATTTAAAGAAAGAGGCGCGGAGGCCAAATGGCCTCCGCGCTTTTATTATAATAAGTTTTTATTAAATGAGGCGCCCGCTGCGCGGGCGCCTCATTTAAAATCTATGTTTACAAAGGTTTGATTGAATCTCTGTAAATCTTTTCAACAACATCGCGTCCGTTTCCTGAAGGTGCGATATCAAGAAGTCCGCTCAAAGAAGGTGTTGTGTAAACCAGATTGGTTAACTTTTCAACATCAGCTTCTGTAAAGCCTTCATCTTCAAGCTTTTCCGCAACACCGACAGACGCAAGCCAGTTTTGAACATCTTTTGCAGCTTTTTCTGCTTCTGACGCTTCACCTTTTAAACCTGACGTAATTGGAGCAAGGATTTCAGCCAAAACATGCGGTTTATCTTCGTAAATAGTTTTGATAACTGCAGGGAGCAGCATTGCAAGTCCAAGGCCATGTGCAAGTTCTGGTTTCACGGCGCTAAGCGGATGTTCAAGTGCATGGGTATAATGTAGAAGTCCGTTATCGAAACTTACGCCGCCCATCATTGCGGCATAAGCCAAATAATATCTGGCTTCCAAATCATCAGGGTTTTCAATTGCTTTAGGAAGATATTTTGCAACAAGTTCAATAACTTCTTTTGCAAGCGTAATTGAATACGGAGATGCAACTGTTGAAGTTGCAGCTTCTACAACATGGTTTACAGCGTCAATTGAAACAAATCGTGTTTGTTTCGGACTTAATTTAGTCATCAACTGCGGGTCGTCGATTGCAAACATCGGATAGATGCAGTCGTATGCAATTGCAGGTTTAAAATTTTTAGCAAGATTTGTTACAACTGCAAATCTGTTTGTTTCGGTTCCTGTTCCGTGAGTTAGGTTAATTGAAACAATCGGAGCCGCTTTATCCGGTGCAAATTCAAAGTCGTAAATATTTTCAGCAGTTTTATCAGGATATTCAAGAAGAATTGCTACTGATTTTCCTGCGTCAGTCGGCGAGCCGCCGCCTATTGCGATAACAGCTTTTGCACCAAAGTCGCGGGCAATTTTAGCTGCTTGATTTACATGCTCAGTTGTCGGATTCGGAGTTACCTGGTCATAATTAACATATCCGATTCCGTTATCTTTCAAAGCTTTTTCAACATAATCCCATGCGCCTGTTGCTTTGTAAGCGTTGCGGCCTGACATTACGATAACTTTATCAATACCTTTAGTTTTCAGAACTTTCGCAATGTCGTCGATTTTCTTGATTGCGCCGACGCCAAAATATACTGTGGTGCGGGTTCTGATTTCTTTAATGTCGTTGATATTAATATCTTTTTCAAACATATTAAACTCTCCTTTCTTAAACCTTTACAGCATGATTATAAAGCAGAGCTTAACATTTTGCAACACAAATTTAAACAATTAATTTAGCAGTAACAGCACCTGCTACAACAAGCCATAAAAACATTATTCCGGCAAGAAGTATCGGCTTCATACCCAGACCTTTAATTTTTTCGAAATTTGTCTCTACGCCAAGCCCAAACATTGCAACCGTTAATAAAAACACATCAAATTCAATAATTCCGGACTTTACAACCGCCGGCAAAATGTTCAAAGAATTAAAACCGCACATTACAACAAACAAAATTGCAAACCATGGCATTGGGACTTTTGTTCTCTTAGTATGTGATTTTTTAGAAAGGTAAAAACCAAGCAAAAATAAATATGGCACCAACATCATTACTCTTGTAAGCTTTACGATTACAGAAGTATCGCAAACCTGTGGAGAAACAGCGCTTCCTGCTGCAACAACCTGTGCAACTTCATGAACAGTTGAGCCGATATAAATCCCGAATGCCTCAGCAGGAACAATGCCCAAATTTGCTAAAATCGGATACAAAAACATTGAAATTGTTCCGAAAAGTACAACGGTTGAAACCGCAAGAGAAACTTTATGAGAATCAGCTTTCAACATGGAATCCGTACCTAAAACAGCCGCCGCTCCGCAAACAGATGAACCAATTGCCGTAAGCATACATAAATCTTTATCAAGTTTGAAAATTCTTGTTCCAAGATAATAACCAATCAAATAAGTTGAAGTAAGCATAAACGCATCAGCCCAAAAACCTTGAAATCCAACCGCAAAAATCTGTTGAAATGTTATTCTGAAACCGTAAAGAATAATTGCAAGACGCAAAAGACGCTTTGCAGAAAAAGAAATTCCGTCTTTAAAAGTTTCGGGAATGAATTTGTGAAAAACATTTCCGATAATCATACCAACTATGATTGCAAGAGTCAATGAATTCAAATTAATTGACCTGCAAAATTCACAGCAGCAGATAAAATATGCAATAAGCGCAAAAAATGCACAAAAAATAACACCTTTTATTTTTTTCATAAAAATTTCTCCTTAATTCCGGCTGTTTTATTTTATCATGAAAATAATTACAACAAATTGTTTTTATAAGCAAAACTTTTCGTATTGTTAGCATTATTTGCAATTGCAAGTTTTATTTTTATAAAAAGAGACGACAATATTTGCCGTCTCTTTTAGTTTTAAGCTTAAGACTTTTTTACTTATCATCCAAAGCTGCAACGCCGGGGAGAATTTTTCCTTCGATGAATTCTAATGATGCACCGCCGCCTGTTGATACATGTGTGAAATCTTCAGCCTTGAAGAATTTCTTAGCTGCTGAAACTGAATCGCCGCCGCCAATTACAGAAGTTGCGCCGTTTTTGGTTGCTTCTACTATTGCTTCCAAAACTGCTTTTGTGCCTTCTGCAAATTTCGGGTTTTCAAATGCTCCGACAGGACCGTTCATCAATATTGTTTTTGAAGATTTCAAAACGTCAGCAAAGGCTTTTCTTGAATCAGGACCGGCGTCAACGCCTTCAAATCCGTCAGGAATTTCGTTGATTTTGACGAACTTGTTTGTACCGTTGCCTGAAAAATCATCTGTTACAAGAACGTCAGTAGCCATAACAAGTTTTACACCTTTATCAGCAGCTTTCTTTTCGATTGATTTTGCAACTTCAAGCTGGTCGTCTTCGCAGATTGAATTACCGATTTTGCCGCCGTTTGCTTTAACGAAGGTGTAAGCCATGCCGCCGCCGATAATCATGTTATCAACTTTGTCTAACAAGTTTTCAAGAACACCGATTTTTGATGAAACTTTAGCACCGCCGACAACTGCTGTGAAAGGTCTTGTCGGGTTGTCAAGAGCTTCTGAAAGGCATCTGATTTCCTTTTCCATCAACAAGCCAGAAACCGCCGGTTTAAGGACTTTTGCCAATTTCGCTGTTGAAGTATGGTTTCTGTGAGCAGCGCCGAATGCGTCGTTTACATAGAAGTCGCCAAGTTTTGCAAGTTCGTTTGCAAAGGTCATATCATCATCTTTTGCTTCTTCAGCTTTGTAGAAACGGATATTTTCAAGTAATGCAACCTGTCCGTCTTTCAAAGCTTCGAGTTCTTTGTCAGCGCCTTCGCCAACCGGTGAAGAAACAAAAAGAACATCTTCACCCAAAACTTTTGATAAGTATTTTGCAACCGGAGCAAGTGAAAATTCCATGTTCCATTCACCTTTCGGTCTGCCGAGGTGTGCCATCAATATAATTTTTGCACCTTTATCTTTTAAGAATTTTACAGTCGGCAAAATTGCTTGAATTCTTGTATCGTCAGTAACGTTTTTGTCAGCATCAAGAGGAACGTTCACGTCAACTCTGATTAAAGCACGTTTTCCTTTGATGTCTCCTAAATCTTTAATTGATTTTTTCATAATAATTTCTCCTTATGGATTTTGGCAAGTGCGCCGTGTGAGCCCAATGCAGCACTTTTGGGCGAACCCAGCACGTCTCTGTGAGCAAGCTGATGGAGCGAAATTTTACACAAATTACCGAGCGGAATTCTCCGCTTGCGAACCGCCAATAATCCAATCTTCAAAGTACTACAAAATTATTTTACAAAAAACAAAAACAGAAAGCAAAATTTTTATTTAGCCAACCGGGTAATTTAAACCATGCGTTTTCGGGCTAATATTTTATCAAGACAAAAGAAAGGATTTACCATGACTAAAAAAATCAGCTTCTTATTTATTTGTTTAATGGCATTTGCTCTCGGCTATTCAATCAACAACATTGCAATCTCGGACACTGCACCGAAAATCGCGGTTGTTGATGTTCAAACTCTTATTTCAAACTCTTCTCAGGTCAAGCAGTTGAAAGCGGACCAGGAAAAGAAAATTGTTGAAATGCAAAACACAATAAAAAAAGCACAGGATGAAATTTCAAAAGAAAAAGACCCGGCAAAGGTTTCAGCGTTAGAAGAAAAATACCGCAATCAGATTAATGACCAAAAAGTTGCGCTTGACAAAGAATACAATGATAAGCTTTCGAAAATCGACACTGAAATCCGCGCCAACGTAATTGAGAAAGCAAAAAGTCTGAATTATTGTCTTGTTCTTCCAAAAAGCATGGTTTTATACGGGGGTGAAGATATTACCGACGTAATTGCAAAAGGTATTAAGTAAGTATTATAGTGTGCCAATCGACGCATGATAATAAATAAATAATGTAACAAACTTATGGCCTTTATAAGCACACTTCGTATGCACCATCACCCGCCCTGCGGGCACCCTCTCCCCACAGAGGAGAGGGAAAATAAAAATATTTAGTAACGAAATTAACCTCTTATCGTCTTTAACTACTTATCGACTTATTACCAAATTACCTTATCGTCCCATGTTATTTTCATGCTAAAATAGGTGTGCAAAGATTAGGAGAGACTTATGAAATTTTTACACACAATGATTAGAGTAAAAGATGCTGAAAAATCGGTTAAATTTTACACCGAGCTTTTGAACATGACACTCGACAAGAAAAAAAGACTTGACGATTGCGAACTGTACTTTTTAAACGATGAAGACGGCGTTTGCCAGATTGAATTGACGCAGAACGATGAAACTCCAGCCGAAGGATATGATTTGGGAACAGGTTTCGGGCATTTCGCGTTTTCGGTAAAATCTTTAGACGAATTCAGTGAAAAACTGCACCGTTTAGGTTATGAATATCTTTACGAACCATTTGATTTGAACGGCAAAGGCACAAAAATAGCTTTCATCAAAGATCCGGACGGTTACGAAATTGAATTGATTGAAAAAGTTGTTTGGTAATTACTAAAAAAGACCGGTGAAAACCGGTCTTTTTGTATGCTTTTAATTTAAATTAGTCAAAAACATAATCAATAATTGCGGCTTCACGAGCGCGTTTGATAGCTTTTGCAATCATACGCTGGTGCTCTGCGCAGTTGCCTGTAATTCTTCGAGGAATAATTTTGCCTGCTTCTGTTAAGTATCTTTTCAATTTAGCGGCATCTTTATAATCGATAGAAGTTACTTTGTCTGCACAAAGTGAGCAATTTTTGCGTTTTTTCTTATCTTGATCTTGTCTTGCCATTTTTTAAATTTACCTTTCTATTGTGCGCTTATGCGCTCGACCTGTTTTTTTTACTTTCTATTTACTTTTATTCAAGAATCCTGCGATGATATTAGCCGGGAAACCATTTTTTTGAGCATTTTGTTTTGATTTTATTCCGGCGAATTCATCTGGTCTCATTATTCTTTGCGACTGAGGAATAAATCCTTGTCTGTGAATGTTCAATTTGGTTTTTGTACTTTTTGCGTTTGCAGCGTTGAGCATAATTTTAGGGCTGCAAACTTTTGTGCAATTTTTCATTTTTTTGGGGTACCTTTCTAATGTATATTTACTTAAAAAGGAATTTCGTCTTCGTTAATCAGTTCGTTAGACATATCATCACTTTCAAACTTGACAATGTCTTCACTGCCATAGTTCAACGAACCGGATGAGGCTGTAATTTCGCCCCATCTTTCGATTGTATTGGCATCAATCTCGTAAATTCTTTTTTCTGTTCCGTCATCCATTTTTGCTGCTGCTGTTTGAAGACGTCCTTCAACAAGAACTTTGTCTCCTTTGTTAAGCGATGATACCAAATCATCAAGTGTGTTGCGTTTTGAAATTACTCTGATAAGCATTTCATCCCTGTCGCCTATATTCAGAACAAATGCAGATACGCCGACGTTATTTTGTGTAAAACGTTTTTCAGGAGTTCTGTAAACTGTTCCGGTTACAACTGATTTTGCTAATGACATTTAATTTCCTCTTTTTCTTATTTTTATGTTGCATCATTATCAAAGACTAAACAGTTTGTTTTTTTGCAGCTTCAAGAAACATTGTTCTTAAAACATTATCGTTTAATCTCAATTGTCTTTTTAATTCAGCAACTTTGTCAGCAGGAAGTGTAAAAGTTAATGTTGCAAAAAATCCATCACGGAAGTTTTGGATATCATAAGCTAATTTTTTTCTGCCGATTTTGTCTGTAGCTTCAACTTTACCGCCGAATTCAACGATAGTTTCGTTCAATTTTGCAATTTGTTTATCTGCTTCTTCTGCATCTAAATTCGGCTTAAATACAGTTAATAATTCATAAGTTTTCATGTTTTTCTCCTTTTATATTTTGGCTATGAGTCAATAGTACCATGGAAATACAAATTTTTACAAGATGTAATCTGCAAAAAAACTGTAGTCAGCACGGCCTGTCATAAAAACATGTTCACTTAAATTTTGCTCTGACCCGCGCCATTCAATGATTACAGACCCGCCGAGCAAGTTAACTTTAACTTTTTGTTCTGTTAAGTTATTTAAAACACCGGCAACAACCGTTGCGCAAGCACCCGTTCCACAAGCAAGCGTTATTCCGCAGCCGCGTTCGTAAACACGCATATCAACTTCATCACGCGAAAGAACTTTAACAAATTCAGTGTTTGTCTTTTCGGGGAAAAACTCGTGTTTTTCGATTGCCGGCCCATAATTTTGTGCAAGTTCTAGCGGATCTTCTTCAGTAAATATTATGCAGTGAGGATTTCCCATTGATACAGGGAATATCTCGAAATTTCTATCTAATACATTGAGTTTTCTTTCGCCGCAAAAAGGAATTTTCTCGTCCTGCAAAATCGGTGCTCCCATATCGACTTTCACAAAACCGTCATCAAGAAGTTCAGGTTTTATAATCCCGGCTAGAGTTTTAACGCTGAATTTCTTTTTATCAACGAGTTTTTTGTCATAAACGTACTTCGCAAAACATCTCATACCATTTCCGCACATTTGCGCGGTTGAGCCGTCTGAATTATAGAAAAACCAGCCGATATCTATTTGGCTTTTTCCCTCTACCTTTGGGACAGGGTTGAATTCTGAACGAGCTTGCGAGTTCTTAGAATTCGGGTAAGGGTTTAAATTTGGGATAATCATTCCGTCTGCGCCGACGCCAAAATGTCTGTCACAAAGTTTTCGCGCTAATTCATCCATTGCAAGGCCGCTTTTTTGGTATTCTTCATAATCAAGAATTACAAAATCATTGCCAAGCCCTTGCATTTTAGTTATTTTAATAGTTTGCATTAATTACCTCGCTGTCAAAACGATTTTACAACAAACAAGGCAATGGTTAAATATTAATATTTTTTATCATTAAGCGCGCGCAGAGAATTTAATACCGCAATCAGCGTTACTCCAACATCTGCAAACACTGCTCCCCACATTGTCACAAAGCCGAGCGCGCCGCCAATCAGGAATAAGGCTTTCACAATCAAAGCAAATGCGATATTTTGTTTGACAATGCTCATTGTTTTTTTAGAAATTCTGATTGCAGAAACTATTTTTGAAACTTTATCATCCATAATTACGGCATCAGCAGCCTCGATTGCGGCGTCCGAGCCAAGCCCGCCCATTGCAATTCCGACATCGGCTCTTGTTAAAACCGGGGCATCATTTATTCCATCACCGACAAAAATTACGGTTGAATTTTTCTGTTTCCGGGTTATTAAATCTTCCAGTTTTTCAACTTTGTCTGCAGGAAGAAGTTGAGCAAAATATTCGTCAATTCCCAAAACAGAAGCGGTGTATTCTGCTGTATTTTTGGAATCGCCTGTCAGCATAACCGTTTTGCAGCCGGAAGAATTAAGTTCCTTTATTGCCGGCGCAGCGTCCTCCTTAATTTCGTCTGAAATAACGATATAGCCAAGATATTCATTATTTCGAGCAACGTAAATAATTGTTCCGTTTTCTTCTGCTTTCGGACAATCAAAGCTGAAATTTTTCATTAATTTGTCATTTCCGGCAAGAATAATGTCGCCGTTAACCTTTGCCTTAATCCCGTTTCCTGCAATTTCAGAAACTTCGCTGACAAGGTTATTATCAATTTCCTTACCGTATGCGGATTTCAAAGAAAGTGCAATCGGGTGGTTTGAATAAGCCTCCGCCATTGCCGCAAGTTGTAAAACATCCTCAGCCGCGGAATTCCCGCAAGATTCAACCTTAACAACATTGAAAGTTCCTTTTGTTAAAGTTCCGGTCTTGTCAAAAACAATGGTTTTAACTTTTGAAAGCGCTTCCAGATAGCTGCTTCCTTTAACCAAAATTCCATTTTTTGAAGCTCCTCCTATTCCCGCAAAAAATCCTAACGGCACTGAAATTACAAGTGCGCAAGGGCAAGAAATTACAAGAAACGTCAAAGCCCGCTCAAACCACATGCTGAATTCACTACCAAAAAGCACAGGCGGCACAACGGAGATTAAAATTGCCCCAAAAACTACAATCGGGGTATAATATCCGGCAAATTTTGTAATGAAATTTTCAGTTTTGGCTTTCTTAGAACCAGCATGTTCCACAAGTTCAAGGATTTTTGATACGGTCGCCTCCTCAAACCTTTTTGAAACCTCAATTCTAATAACCCCGTTTGTATTAATACAGCCGCTTAAAGCTTTATCGCCTTTTGAAAGCTCAGCCGGAACAGATTCACCCGTTAAAGCCGATGTGTCAACAACAGCCTTGCCTTCGAGAACAATTCCATCAAGCGGAATTTTTTCACCAGTTTTAACAACTATTACGTCTCCGATTGCAACTTTTTCCGGAGAAACCTTTTCAATTTTACCGTCTTTTTCGATATTCGCAAAATCAGGCCTTATATCCATCAACGCTGTTATTGAAGCCCTTGACTTTTCAACAGCTCTATGCTGAAAATACTCGCCGATTTGGTAAAGAAGCATTACCATTACAGCTTCGGGGTATTCTTTTATCGCAAAAGCACCGAGAGTTGCAATACCCATCAAAAAATTTTCGTCAAAAACTTTACCTTTAAAAAGATTTTTGAAGGCGCTCAAAAGAACGTCATAACCTGCTGTTAAATACGCCGCAAAAAACATCGCGAACTTTGCACCACCAGACAAATCCAACATTAACGCAAAAATAAGAATAACAATTGCTGCTGAAATTTTGATTAAAGACAGAGCCTCAGACCCGCTTCCGTGTTCGTGAGAATGCCCGTGGGAATGTTCGTGATGGTGATTGCACATAAAACGCCTTTCAATTGAATATCTGTTCAACTATATTCTTATTATAAATGAACAGTTGTTCAATTGTCAATTCTTTAAAGAAATATTTTTACTTTTGTTAATATAATTGAACAATCATTCATTTAATGATAATCTAATGTTATTAATAAGTCTGGACAAATAAACTAAGAGGAAAATTATGGACAGCAAAAAAACAGATTGCTACGCAATTAATCCGGATTTGGTCGAAAAAGTTAAGCCAAACATGCCTAAGATAAATTTGTTATATGAACTCTCCGACTTTTTTAAAGTAATGGGTGACAGCACACGCCTTCGGCTGCTCTGGGCTTTGGAAGAAGAGGAATTATGCGTTGGGGATTTGGCTGTTATTCTGGAGATGACAAAATCGGCAGTTTCTCATCAACTAAAGGTTTTGCGGACAGCAAAGCTTGTCAAAAGCCGCAAAATTGGAAAAAATGTTTACTATTCTCTCGACGACCACCATGTAAAGACTGTTCTTGAAAAAGCTTTGGAACATGTTTGCGAATAATCGTTATAATATTTTATATAAGAAAGATGCAGAAAATTTTAGATTAAGAATTTCTTATTAAAAACTATATGACTAAACTTAACTTTGTCAATTGGCCGATGGTATAATATATAAAATAAAAACTGTCAAACCGTAATATCAAAAGACAAAACATCGATTATCCGCTTCAAATCTGCAAGCGTCATTTCAACTTGATAGCCGATTTTACCGGCGCTGAAAATTATTGTGTTGAAATTTTCTGCGGATTTATCAATCACGGTTTTGAAGAATTTTTTCATGCCGATTGGAGAACAACCGCCATGAACGTACCCTGTCAAAGGCAAAAGTTCTTTTGATTTAAGCATTTCAACAGATTTTTCATTTACTGCAAGTGCGGCTTTTTTTAAATCAAGCTCTTTAGCAACAGGCACCATAAAAACATAATGGTTTCCGGATTTAGCGGCCGTAACAAGGGTTTTAAAAACTTTCTCAGGATTTTGATTTAAAACTTTCGCAACCTCAACTCCGCTTATCGCATCTGTATCTGCATAGGAATAATGATTATACTGAATCTTATGTTTATCAAGCATTCTCATGACATTTGTTTTGAAATCCATCGTAAAATCCTCTCGTAAATATAAGTGACAAAATCTGCAATAAAAAAATTAACACAAAAACAAATTCTTAAAACTATGCTAAAATCATTTTATGGTTAAATTACAAAATAAAATTCCGGAGGCAAAATGAAATCTCTTGTTTACAATAAAGACTTTGAAGGCAATATAAAGCTTTGCGACAGAAAGATACCGGAAATACTAAATCCAAAAGACGCAATTGTTAAAGTAACGCTATCTTCAATTTGTACAAGCGATTTACATATAATAAAAGGCTATGTTCCGGCTGCCGAAAATAATATAATTCTCGGGCACGAATTTGTTGGCGAAGTTGCAGCAGTCGGAGAAGAGGTAAAAACTTTAAAAACCGGCGACCGGGTCAGTGCAAATTGCGAAACCTTCTGCGGCGAATGTTTTTTCTGCAAACGGGGTTACATAAACAACTGTGAAAACGGCGGATGGCTTATCGGCTGCCGCATTGATGGGTGTCAGGCTGAATACGTAAGAGTTCCCTATGCAGACAACGCGCTTACAAAACTTCCCGAAAATGTTTCTTATGAAAACGCACTTTTTGTCGGAGATATTTTATCAAGCGGGTATTTCGGTGCCGAAATGTGCGAAATTAAAAAAGGTGATACGATTGCAGTTATTGGAGCAGGCCCGGTCGGGCTTTGTGCAATGATGTGCGCAAAATACATGGGCGCAAAACATATTATTGCAATCGACACCGACGAAACCAGATTAAAAATCGCCGAAACACAAGGACTTGCAGATTTCACTTTCAACCCTCACAAAGCAGACCTTCTTGCACAAGTAAAACGATTAACCCAAAATCGCGGCGCTGACGGGGTTATCGAATGCGCCGGCACAAAAGAAACTTTTGAAATGAGCTGGAAAATCGCGCGGCCGAATGCAATAATCGGCGTTGTTGCAATGTATGAAGAGGATTTAAACCTCCCTCTGCCTTCAATGTACGGCAAAAACCTCACCTTCAAAACCGGAGGTGTTGACGCTGTACATTGCAAAAAACTAGTGGAATTAATTTCAAACAAAAAAATCTCAACTGATTTTCTGATTACGCACAGGTTCAAACTTGAAAACATAGTTGAAGCATACAAACTTTTCGAACAAAAACCCCAGGGCTGTCTAAAAATCGCGATTGAACAAACTTAAGGGCAAAAATTGGTTTGTTGCGTGAAGAAAGAGAAAAGTATAAAACGACTGTCAGTTTGACGATTTTGAACAGGGATTCTGCTTATTTAAATAAAAAATGATTATTAATGCAGTTGATATCTTGTCCATGGGCTATTATCATCCTTCAACAAACCGTTGGCAATATCAAATATTCCAAAATTTGATTCACTTCTTCCGCTCCACATACATCTGCCGACAACATAACCTTTGGCAAATTCACTCCAATTCGGATAGATTTCTTTTGCCTTTCTGTATGCCGCCATAATGAATTCCCAAGCTTCTCCTTCACTTATGTATTTTACATCATAACAACAGCGAGCAACAAGAACGAGCCGGCTTAAATCCCAAGCCTCAATTGATATCTCTTTGAACTCCCTTCCGCTTTTTATAAATCCATAAGATATAAGATATTGAAGTGTTTCTTTTATATTATTTATATAAACACCTAAATATCGGTCCCGTTCAAAATCTGATAAATGACTATCATCAACCTTAGAAGAAATATTCGCAATAACAGGCATAATTGCATTATAATAAATGTGATGACCTCTGTTCAAAAGCCATTCCAAAGTTTCCAATGCAGAGTCTCTGTCATAAACTCCATAATATTCATTAATCCTTGAAGCAACATCTTCTTTATCAGGCTCTGTTTCAAGACAGTCACAGTAATACATATTCTGCTCGGAAGTAATTGCACCAATATTAAGTGCGGAAAGTTGTTCCCTGCTTAAAACCGGTGCATTGGAATTATGTGCATATTTTTGCTGTTGAAAGATTTTTATTAATCTTTTAAAGTTGTTGAATAATCTTACGATATCCACTAACAAAATCCCTCAAACTATTTTGCTTGTGCAACTTCTTCAAAAATAAATTGTTGAGCCTTTTTGTTATAAGATATAGAATATTTTTTCTTAGGTTCAGCGGTTACTTCAATTTTTTGCGGATCGTAAGTTGTTCTTACCCATTTGTGAAGAATACCCGGTCTTTGAGTTTCATATTGAAGTTCTAAGACATTTGATCCCGGTACAAGATAGTAACCTCTTTTAAATCCATCCATAATTTGAGGATATTGTTGACCGTTAATAGTAAGACATTGTAAAGTTTCTGTAAATCCCAACAGATGGAATTGGCGATCTTTAATTATCATCATTGCCGCATCCGGATTTTCTTTTTCAAATTGTTTTTTAGAATTGTTGTGAATAACAGTTGCAACAATCTGCATCGCAAACCCGATTGCCACTACACCAACTACAATAAAAATGGATGACATGCTCATTTTTTACCTCCTGCTATTTCTTTATAGTTTCTACTTTTACCGGCGGAACATCCTGCCCTTTTGCTCCTAATTCCGTCAATAATTCTTCATAATCATCGCCGCTGAAATTGGAACAATCTATATAATTTTCTTCTCCATTTTCTTTACTTACATAATAAATATCTTGATCCTCTGCATCCTTTGTATTGGAATTTTTAGAATACTCAGACCAATAATAGTTATTAATAATAAATGATTTTATAATCTTGCCGAATCGTTTAATAAGCAACTGTTTATCATCGGTTATAATAATTGTAATATTATCACACACAAAAACTTTATAAAGCATAAATGCAATTACGACTATAGCTGCAATCCCTGCAAATAAAGTACTATGCGTAAATTTGCCAACTAAATTAAAAACAAACCAACCGGCACAAAATCCGCAAGCCATCCAGAAAAGTTTTGCAGTGATTTTTCCTTTGTATTCTTTCATATATGCCCTCCTAGAATAATAGTATCACAAAAATTTGAATTCACTAGCCTTCAACCCCTGCCATAATTAATTGTTCTACAATTTCATTAAAGCCTTTTTACAAAAAACGGACTTAAAAATACAACAACGTATTTAATAAGAAAAGCCCTAAACCTTTATGGTTCGGGCTTTTTAAATGGAGGAGGAGGTGGGATTCGAACCCACGGTACGCTCGTCACGTACGACGGTTTTCAAGACCGCTCCGATAAACCGCTCTGGCACTCCTCCATAAGTATTTATCAGATGTGATTTTATTGTATTATATCAAAAATTTTTGTCAATATAGTTTTTATTTAAAATTCAGCAAGTTTTACTAAAAAATAGGAGTTTATCATATAGCCAGCCATAAGAAATTATACATTACAAATTCTCTATCCTAATTCTCAGCTAGCCTTGCCAAGCGTTATCAATAAATTCGATGTGCAAAAATGAGCTGTATCCGCAAAAAAAAGCTATGTACTTGAGGTGCATAGCTGTTGATTAGGGATATGTGTATCTTAGTCTCTAAGGAGTATGGTTTTATATTAGCAAAGCACCCGGAAAATTAAATCATTCATTTTTATGATGTTTCTAAATTCTGCTATGTAAAATAATGTAAATTTTTACTATTAAGGTAGCACAAAATATTATTTTTAAGGTTTATAATCACAGTGAAAAAGTTAAAACTACAGAGGTGCTATGCAAATATCATTAAACACTTATAAACCGTACACGCAGAACTACAATGCATTAAACCAAACAAAACCCGTGCAGAAACATAATGTCAATTTTACATCAGGATACGGCGCCGAAGAATTTAATGTTATAGATAACCCTGATTTAACACCGCGAAGCAACGGTGAAAGATGGCGCAATATTGCAAAAGCAATAAAAATGATGACCATTGACCATTATAAAGAAACACACGGAATTTTCCCGGAAAAGCCAAAACCGCTCTTTACAGAGGAAGAATTCAAAAAATACCGTGACTCCTTCTACGAAGGAACAGATGCGGAAGGCATGGATCCAGAAGATTTGGTTCCGGGCAACCCGTATGATAAATATATAATAGATGATTATTCGCCGGCAAGCGACGTCGAAGATTAATTCAAACATTTTCATGCTATAATTCTGTTAATAACAGATTAATGAAGGGATAAAAATGTTTGACAGTTTAAGCGATAGACTACAAAGTATAATTAGCGGTACCAGAGATAAAGAATTAACGCAGGAAAATATGCACGAAGCCTTGCGGGAAATTCGCCGTGCGCTTCTTGAAGCAGATGTGAATTTGCGTGTCGTAAAATCTTTCATCTCAAATATCCGAGACAAAGCTGAAGGTGAAAACATTGTCCAAGGTGTTGACCCGTCGCAGCAGCTTGTTAAAATCGTTCATGATGAACTTGTTGAACTTTTGGGAAAAGAAAAGAAACCGCTTGAACTTCATAACAATCCCGCTTTAATTATGATGCTTGGCCTTCAAGGGTCAGGTAAAACAACTTCAAGCGCAAAACTTGCGGTTAAACTTAAAAAAGAAGGCAAAAAACCACTTATTGCAGCATGCGACGTTTACCGCCCTGCCGCAATAACGCAACTACAAACCCTCGGTAAAGAAACCGAAACAGAAGTTTTCACAATCCCTGATTCAAAAGATGTTCAGGATATTGTTCAAAAAGCAATTGAATATGCCAAAAGCAATGGATTTGATGTAGTAATCATTGATACCGCAGGCCGACTTCAAATCGATACTGATATGATGGCAGAACTTCTTCTAATAGACAGAATTTTCCACCCTGATGAAAAACTTCTTGTAATCGATGCAATGACAGGGCAGGAGGCTGTTAATGTAGCAGAAAACTTTGACGCACAGCTTGAACTTACAGGCTTGGTGCTTACAAAACTCGATGGCGACAGCCGAGGCGGCTCTGCTTTGAGTGTAGCATACTGTACAGGCAAACCCATTAAATTAACCGGAACAGGAGAAAAACTTCATGCGTTAGAGGACTTTTATCCGGAACGCATGGCAACAAGAATTTTGGGAATGGGAGATATCGTTTCTCTTGTTGAGCGCGCGCAGGAAGTTTTTGACGAAAAACAGGCAAAAGAACTTGAAGAAAAAATGGCAAAAGCCGAATTTTCATACAATGATTTTCTCGGGCTCCAAAAGCAAATGAAAATGTTCGGTTCAATGGGCAACCTTTTGGGCATGATACCGGGTTTAAAGATTAGCAAAGACGACCGCGACATGATTTCACATGAAGGTGAAAAACAATTTAAGCGAATAGAAGTTTTCATTTCCTCAATGACACCAGCTGAGCGCAGCAAGCCGGAACTCATTGACACAAGCCGCAAAAAACGTATTGCAAAAGGTGCCGGTATGGATTTGGCTGAAGTAAATACATATATCAAACAATTTGAACAAATGCGCATGATGATGAAGGGAATGCACGATATGAAGAACATGTTCGGCAAAATGGGGGGTGGAATGCCGGATATGAATAAAGTTGGAAAAGGAATTCCGGGCTTAAACCCGAAAATGGGCAAGCACGCAATGAACAAAGCCCTCAAAATGATGCGACGGTTTAAGTAAATAAATATTTTTTAAGCAGTTTTGCTTTGTTATTTATACGTTTTGATAAAACACAAACATTGATAAATTCTGTTGCAAGGATTTTATCATTTTTGCAAAAATTTTGCATGCAGAAACTGTCAATAATAATAATTCTGTTAAGAAGTTTTTCGATTTTTGATAGTTGATTTGTCATTTAATTCTCCTTATTTTTGTTCCGTTAACGGAACTACTATAACATAAAAAATGTTAGAATGTAAAGAATGAATGCAAACAAAAAAATTGGGAAGCTAATAAAAGAGTTAAGACTAAGCCGAAACATTACATTAGAAAAGCTTGCCTTTGAAAGTGATTTTTCAAAAGGCGGGTTAAGTGAAATAGAAAGAGGTTTGCGGCAAATCAGATTTTCAAGTCTTGAAAAAATATGCTCAACTTTGAATATTAAATTAAGCGAATTTTTTAAATTATATGAAGATTTAAAATAAAGGCTACAAAATAGCCATAAAACAAAGCTCTACATACCTTTCTAAAAAGACAGCTCCAAAATACAAATTCTAGTTAAAACTACACCAATTCAGTCAGAGACACACTCCTCATTCATTGTCACCGGCATAATCCCCGGACTTGCACGCCTAATTCTTGTAAAAGCGCATTCTTTATGACAGCTCCAATACGCACGAGCACACTACGTCTACCTTCACATCCCAAACACCTCTCCAAAATTGCAAAGGGTAATGTTACAATATCCTTTCCCAGCGGCTCTGTCCTAATACTGCACCTGCCTGCCCTAATTCTTCCAAAAGCGCTTTTTACCTAATCCAGCTCCAATACGTAAGAGCACACTACGTGTGCTAGAATTTTTTGAGCTTGGCATAAGCAGCGTCCATGGCTTTTATACCTTGCTTGCCAAAATCAATCGTGTACATCATGCTTTCGCCGATTTGCGTAACTTCTTTGATGTGGCCGATTCCGAGTTTGTCGTGGAAAACCCTTTCACCTTCAGAAAAAACATATTCAACAAGCGGAGTACTCTGCTCGCGTTCTGTCTTTTCCTGCTCTTTCTGCTCCTGTTCAATGCGCTGCTTGTTGCGTTCTTCAAGCATTCTTTTTATAGCGTTGTCTTTGAAAAACTCTTTTACTTTTTCTTCGTCACGTGCCTTGTTCGCCTTATTTTTCACTAAAATTGTGCGTGCCGGAGTACGCTGAGGCTGTGAATATCCGTAATTCGATTTGTGCTGTTGGGAATTGCTTCCTGAATTTGATTTTCCGCCAGAAGCAAGGCCTTTTGTCGGTGCCACAAAACCTTTACCAAATCCAGAAGACGGTTTGATATAACCGTAACTGTCAGCTTGTGCGGCTGCATAGTTGTATTTAGACTCACCCGTGCGCGCTTTTGAAACCGCGTTTTGGAAAGTTGAAGAGCCGCTTGTTGAACCTTCAAACGAAGTTGTTTCAAGAAGCTGGCGGGGAATTTCTTCCAAAAATCTCGACGGGTTGTAATATTTGTATTCACCCCACATCTGGCGGCGCTTTGCTGATGTAAGATAAAGTTTTTCCTCTGCACGAGTAACCCCGACGTACATTAACCTACGCTCTTCTTCCATTTCAGAGGGCACATTGAGCGTTCTCTGGTGCGGGAAAATTCCCTCGTCGCAGCCGGCAAGGAACACAACCGGAAATTCCAGACCTTTTGCGGCGTGAAGCGTCATTAAGGTGACGTTGTTTGCTATATTGTCAAGGTTGTCTGTGTCTGATACAAGCGCAACCTGCTGTAAAAATTCGCCGAGAATATTATCCATGTCCTCAGGTTCGTATTCGCCTGCAACGTTAACAAGTTCCTGCAAGTTTTCAATATCTGCTTCACTTTCGGGGGTGTTTTGGGCCTGCAATTCTGCAAGATAGCCTGTTTTTTCGATTACGAGCGTCACAAATTCCTGTAAAGAGTAACTTTTCAGGGCGTCTTTGAACTTCAAAATCAATTCCGCAAAATCTTTAATTTTAGAACGTGTGCGCGGCGGAATATCATTGTTCTCATCAATTCTTTGCGCAGCGTCAAAAAGCGAAATATCAAATTTATCAGCATATTCCTGAAGATTTTTAACTGTTGTGTCTCCGATTGCTCGTTTAGGAACATTCACGATACGGCGGAAACTCTGGCTGTCATCCGTGTTGTAAATCAATCGCAAATACGCGATTATGTCTTTAATTTCTTTTCGGTCGTAGAATTTCAGGCCACCGTAAATTTTATATGGCACTGCCGCAGCCATGCAGGCTTCTTCAAGCGCACGGGATTGCGAGTTTGTGCGGTAAAGGATTGCGTAACGATTGTAATCGCCGCCGGAATTCTGCTTAATTTTGCTGACAATAAAGTTTGCCTCGTCTGCCTCATCCTGCGCCTCAAAGTAATCTATTTTTTCACCTTCGCCTTTGTTTGAGTATAGAACTTTGTCAACGCGTTCGGTGTTGTTTTCGATAATCGCGTTTGCAACATTCAAAATATTTGCGGTCGAGCGGTAATTTTGTTCAAGCTTGATAACTTTTGTGTTCTTGAAGTCTTTTTGGAAGTTCAAAATAATCGTGTAATCCGCGCCGCGCCAGCTGTAAATTGACTGGTCAACATCACCCACAACGCAAAGCGAACGCTGCGGAGGAAGTTCTTCAAGGTTATTGGTGTATAACATTTTTACCAAACGATACTGCGCAAGGTTTGTATCCTGATACTCGTCGACCAGAATATGCTGAAATCTGTTGTAATAATATTCACGCACTTTTGCATTTTGTTCTAAAAGCTTAACGGTCAGCATCAGCATGTCGTCAAAGTCGATTGCATTGTTGTTATTGAGCGTGTTTTCGTATTCTTCATAAATTGCGGCGATTTTCTGGGATTTGAAGTCGCGCGCGAAAGTTGCATAAGTATATGCGTCCTGCATTTTGTTTTTCGCATTGGAAATGATTGATTTAACAAGCTTTGGCGCATAAACTTTGTCGTCTAAATTAAGTTTTTTCACAGCCTGCTTGATTACAGCGTTGGAATCGGTTTCATCATAAATCGTAAAATTCTTATCGAGTTTTTTACCTGACTGGAAGTTGTAGTTGTCGATGTTTTCGCGAAGAATTCTTCCGCAAATTCCGTGGAAAGTTCCGACCCACATGTATTTAACAGTGTTTTCGCCAAGAATTTTGCCAAGACGCTCTTTCATTTCTTTTGCGGCTTTGTTTGTAAAGGTTACGGCCAAAATGTCTTTCGGACGCACTCCGCTCTGCACTAAATAGGCAATGCGCGTAGTTAAAACCTTAGTTTTGCCACTGCCAGCACCTGCCAGTATTAAAAGGGGTCCTGCTATTGTTTGAACAGCTTCTTTCTGTTCTTTGTTAAGATTTTCCAGTAGATTTTCCATGCTCCCTATTCCCAAAATTAAATTTTTGTGTTATAATCAGCATACTTAAAAAAAATATTATTTGCAATTGTATATTTATTTAGAAAGTAGGAAAAATGGCAGACGTAGAAAATATGGTGATGGGTTCTGACGACAACAAAAATAACGAACAGCCGTCAATTATGGTTCCGTTGGATGATATGGACAGTGTGAGTGCGGATTCACCGCATACAGTTGACGAATTGGCACAGGAACTCGCAACAATCAGACAGTCTGCTAAAAAAATTGCTATTATTGGCAGCCGTAACTTACCGATTACACACCAGCAGATGATTGAAACCCTTGCAACAGCGCTTGTCAGACAAGGCAATACTATCATAACCTCCGGCGGTTCTTCAGGAACAAACGCCGCTGCAATAAGAGGCGCAATGAAGGCTAATCCTGATAAATTAAAAGTTATCCTGCCGCAAACCATCGGTCAGCAGCCTAGCGACGTTCAAGACCAGTTAATCGGTGTTCCAAACATCATTGAACACGCTGATCGCGCTATGATGACTTTAGCTGATGCTTCACGGGTTTGCAACAGAGAAATTATCGACGATTGCAACCAGTTAATCTGCTTCCTTTCTCATACAAGCAAAACTTTACACAACGCAGTTCAGTATGCCGAAGAAGGGCATAAGGTTATTACTGTGTTCTATCTTGATTAGCTTTTTGCAGGCGGAAAAATGGTTGAAGATTTAATAAAAAAACTTACGGGCAAAAATAAACAGGATTTTGAAGCCGCGGCTTGCCATCTCATTAATACGGCAGACGTTGAAATGTTTAAGGCGCTCGTTGCAAAAGACGATTTCCTTTTTGATTTCGTTAAGCAAAATGTTTCCGACAGGATTGCAAAAGCCGTTAACCAAACCAATTACAAAAATGTTCTTTCGTTTTTGAAAATCTACTCACCGTCTTATGAGGAAGTCATAATTTCTACTCTCGTCAAATATGCTGACGAAGATTTGACCGACAGAATGCTCGAGATTTTTGAAACCGGTTCAAATGATGAAAAAACATACTGTGCAAAGTTCTTCACATATATTCAAGACCCTTTGGCGCTCGAACTTTTGAGGAAAAATTCCCAAACAGAAGACGATTTTTTGAATTCAAATTGCGCGGCGGCTCTCGGTGCTATGAAAGACGAAACTTCATTCCAAAATGCACTCGGCAAACTTAAATCCGAAGACGAATTTGAAAAGTTGAAGGCTGTTAAATTTCTCACATCATACGGTAGAGAAGATGCTCTTTCTTCGATTATCGAAACAATGAAAAATTCAACAATGTCAGAAAACATCGCCTCTGAAATTCCATATCTAAAAGATATTTTCTCAATTTTAGAGAACGATTTGGAAAACGGACTTCTGGTTTTGAACAATATCGTGAACGGATTGGGGGAAATTATTCCGCTTTCATCTGTATTTGATTATGAGATGTACGAAATCTTTGAAAGGCTTATGGTTCACGCAGATGACAGCAAAACTGCAGTTGTGCTTTTGAACGCGCATGAAAAGTTCGAAACTCTTACCGAAAATGATGAATATCTTTACGATGAGGACAAAGAAACAAAAAAAGAAATTCTCGACATCAAAAAGCTTTTAAGCCACATCAATGAAAAAGAACTTCTTTGCTTTGTAAATCAGGAGTTGAATGAAAATAGTCTTTTTGTTTACACAGCACTTGATTTTGCGCATGATATGTATGCGGTAAGAGAACTTCTGAAATGCAGCAACCAGACAATAATTGTCAAAACCGCTGAAGTTTTGAAAGCCCACAATGAGCTTGACGATACATCACGGCAAGTTGCGCTTTTGAAGATTACGGACGAAAACATCAAGTCAATTATCAGAGCGCTTTAGGAATTACGAAATTTTTACTAGGATTGACAAAGTCCGAAAATCGTTTATAATGAAAATATAGGGAAACGTATTGAATGCCGTTAACATCCAACCCGTTCTTCACTCCCTGTGAATTTAGGTTTTTAGAAAAAGTCCCAATACTTCCAATATTGGGACTTTTTCTTTGTACTCATTGATTAATTTTTCAATAAGAACTACCAGCCCTAAGTTCATTTTATCACCTCCTTTAGCCGATTTCTTCACAAAATGAGTGTGCCGCGGAGGTTTATGGAGTTACCCTCAAAATTATTATACAGGAAATATTATTAATAATCAATTACATTAACCAACCGGAAATTTTTATGCTAAACTTAAATAAAGAGGGTTAGTATGGAATTAACTGAAAAAACTTTAAGCAGTGAAATCGTTTTCGACGGCAAAATAATGACAGTTCGCAAAGATGAAATTGAACTTCCAACAGGTCACAAATCAAGCCGTGAAGTTGTTGAGCATTCTGGCGGAGTCGTAATTCTTGCGATTTGCAAAAAAGACGAAGAAGAAAAAATCCTTATGGTAAAACAATTCAGATATCCTCTTTCAGAGCCTCTTCTGGAACTGCCTGCCGGCAAACTTGAAAAAGGTGAAGACCCTCTTGAAGCTGCAAAACGTGAACTTCATGAAGAAACAGGCTATGAAGCCGCAAAGTGGGAAAATTTAGGATATATTTTCACATCCCCGGGCTACAGCAATGAAAAGCTTTACCTTTACAAAGCAACTGATTTAAACTTTGTCGGCGAATGCCCGGATGAAGGCGAAATACTTGTCGATTATCAATTCAGCACCTCAGAAGTTAAAAAAATGATTAATTCAGGCGAAATTAGCGACGCCAAAACAATTTGTGCAGTTATGAGAGGGCTTTGCTAATGATTAAAATGATTGCAACCGATATCGATGGAACAATTTTAAAATGGAGTTATGACTACAGCCAGTGCGTAAAACAATGCATAAAAAGACTTGAAGATGCCGGCATAAAAGTTGTTCTTGTAACAGGCAGAATGCATTGTGCAGCCCTGGGAATTGCCAAAGAACTCGGGGTTACTACTCCGATTGTCTCATATCAGGGAGGAATGATTAAAGAATTCTATAAATGCAATGATGTACTTTGCCGAAACGACATGGACCCTCACAGGGCTATGGAAATCATCGAATGGGCCAGAGAAAATGATGTTCATATAAATCTTTACATGGATGATGTGTTATACGTTGAACACGATACTGAAGTTGTCAGAAAATACACTGATGCAAGGTTTATTGACTACCATGTCTGTTCTTTTGATAATTTGGAGATTAAAAATGTAAATAAAATACTTGCAATTGACTTTGACAACCCTGAACGCGTGACGGGCTGGGTTAACCAGTTGAGCCAAAAGTATCACGATTTATATGTAATAAAATCAACGCCTTATTTTTGCGAAATCGCCGGACGCGAAGCTACAAAAGGAAATGCCGTTAAATTTTTACAGGACAAATGGGGTATTAAAAAAGAAGAAATCCTCGCAATCGGCGACCAGGACAATGATATAGAACTTCTAAAAGCAGGTGGAATTGCAGTTGCTATGGGAAATGCAACTGATGAATTGAAAGCTTATGCAGATTACATTACCGACACAGTTGAAAATGACGGATGGGTTAAGGCTGTAGAAAAATTCTGCTTTGCAGACGACAAAAGTTCCGTTTTCTCAAACAAAAACGAATAATTATTTTTTAAAGTCAAAAGGTCAAACTATTTTAACAGATTAATTAAATCAGCATTTTTACCGTAAAAATCATCTACCCATTTTGCAAAACACTCATCCGCTACTGCTTTTTGTGAAGCCGCAAGTTGCTGCGGAGTATATTTTGCGACACAAGACCAAGTGGCATTTTCAAGCTGTGTACGGTTGAGCCGGCCTTTTAAAGCCGTAACGTATTTTGAGGTCTTTGCCTGCGGAATACCGCGCTGCAAAAGAGTTTGCTCTAAAGAATAGAACATTCCGCCTTCAAAACCGTCATAAAAGGCTTTCTTCTCATATGCCGAGTACTCGACAGCCAATGCAGACCCGCTAAAAATAACCAACGCCAAAAACGAAACTATAAACTTTTTCATAAAATCACCTGATATACTCTTAATTCAATACTTTCTATTATAACATATCACAAAGCTTTCCGCAAGCCATTATAAAAACTTGACGGTTAACTTTGAATGTATAAATTAAGTGATTGTATTAAATTTTATGGCTGATAAGCGCGTAGATGTCATTAAATATTACAAAAACCATAAGCACAATCAGGAACATAAACCCGGCCGTGCCTATTTTTTCAATAGTTTCTTCATCAAGCGGTTTACCGCGGAGTTTTTCAATCAGAAGGAAGAGCACATGCCCGCCGTCAAGCGCCGGTATCGGAAGGAAGTTCACAATCGCCAAATCAAGCGATATCAATGCAGCAAGAAGAATTCCCGGGAAAATTCCTTCTGATTTAATCTTGTCACCGCCGATTTTCGTAATCAAAATAACCCCATGAAGGTCATTCAACGGAACTTTTCCTGTAAATATCTGCTTCAATCCATAAAGCAAAAGGTATGTATTATCGTATAAATATTTACTACTGCCTTTGACAATTCCTTTGAAGTCTTTTGTCGGAATTATTATCTCATCAGTGTTATATTCAATTCCGATAAGTCCGTCTTTGTTTGAATATACAGGATTTAATTTTATAATTTTACCGCCGCGTTCAACTGTAATATTTATCGGATGAACATTATCAGAAATTGCATAAGCAACATCATTCAACGAAACTGTTCCGTCTGAAATAAAATATTTTTTGCCTTCGATTTCATCACGAAGCTTTTGCTGCGTCTCATTAAGTTTGATTTGTTTATCTTTAATCTTTTCAAGCCCCATTATCTGGTCTTTGCTAAGCGAAATTGCAGCTTCCGTGCCTGCCTGCGGAAGTTTAACCATTACACCTTCCGGAATTATTTCGTTTTCTTTATATGAAGCGTTAAGTGTTTTGAGTTTTTCATAATTCTGCGCAATATAAACTTCATCTGCTTTGCCGTCAAATTTTTTGCTTAATTGCGCATAAGCTACAAGCCCGTATGGGGAAGTTATTTTAGAACCGTTGATTTCGATTATTTTATCGCCGGGTTTTAGACCTGAATTTGCAATATATTCATTTTTTTGAGCGTCAAGTTTTTTAACCGAAACATCGTATTTGCCGCTGGGAAGCTGCCCCCACAATGCAGCGGTTAAAAACACCAGCACGAATGCCAAAACAACATTGGCGAAAACTCCCGCTGATACAACAATCAAACGCTGGTAAATTGGTCTGTTCATAAATCTGTCAGGAGAATCTGCAGGAAGTTCTTCATCTTTCTCATCATCAGGAAATGCAACATAGCCGCCCAAAAGAAACGCATGGACAAGAACTTTAACATCTCCAACCTGACCTTCCCAGAGAGTAGGCCCAATTGGAAGCCCAAAACCAAATTTCGCAACTTTCATTTTGAAAAATTTAGCCGCAAGAAAGTGCCCAGCCTCATGAACCAGTATAAGTACACTCAAAAGAAGTATCATTATAATTATCGACATATTTCCCCTCGTCAGTTCTCTCTTAACTTTTAAATTATAACATGGAAACAGATTAATTGAAAAATTAAGTGTGAAGTGAAACGTAAAAAGTTCATTTCATAATACTGTAATCGTCGGGTTTCACTAATATCTATTCTTAACGAACTTATTCGCTTATTCACCTATTTACTTATTCACTTAAATGAACTTCTCACTTCTCATTTTTTATAATATAATAAAATTATGGACAAAATAAAATTAGATGAAATTAACCAGCTGGTTGTTGAAAAAAATTTCGAAGAAGCTAAAACAGAGCTTCTTAAATATAACCTCGATGAAGAAAAAGAACTTGATGCACTAAAACTTCTGGGGCTTTGCAATGTAAACCTTGAAAATTACAAAGAAGGCAAAAGCAACTTTGAAACAGTTGTGAAATATGACCCCGAAGATGCCTCAAGCTGGTTTTATCTTGCAAACTGCTATGACAATCTTAATGACCTTCTTCATGCAAAATCAGCTTACCTAAAGGTGATTGAACTTAGAGAAAACTTCATAGACGCATATAAAAACCTTTGCATTTTATATGTAAAAAGCGAAGAACAGCAAAATGCTATTGATTTAGCAAAAAAAGCACTGGAATTTGAAAAAGAAGATTACACACTATATTACATTATAGGAACAGCCTATATGTCAATGAAAAACTTCCAGGACAGCGTAAAATATCTTGAAAAAGCTATAGAATTAAATCCCGAGCATTCACAGCTTTATAACAACCTCGGAACATCATATATAACAATAGGAAAACTTGACAAGGCTTACAAAAATTTCCTAAAAGCCAGCGAATTTGACCCGAACAATTCAATCACATATTTTAATATAGCCTCAATTCTTCAATTAAAAAATAAGCACAAAAAAGCTTGTGAATATTTTGAAAAAGCTTATGCCATTGACGCTGAAGACAGTTATCTTGTAGCACTGGCGCTTTCTGAAACCAAATGCGGCAAGTTAGACAGTGCAATAGCTCATTATAAAACACTTATCAGCCGCCATCCGGAAAAAGACATTTATCAGTACAATCTTGCTTGCTGTTACGAAATGAAAGAGGATTACAACTATGCAATCGGAATTTTAGCGCATCTTTTTATGCTTAACCCTAAATCCGTCTCAATGGCGCAAAAGCTTGCCGGTTTATATCTCAAAACAGGAAAACCCGCCGCCGCAAAAGATATTTACGAAAAAATTCTTCTTCAAGGCAATGTGAATGAAGATTTGTATTACGATTTTGCTCACGTATGCCTTTTGATAAACGACACGGACAAAGCAGAAAAAATTCTTAAAAAAGTTATTGAATTAAACCCTGAACATGCACAATCACACAAGGATTTGGGCGTTATCTATTTAAGCAAAAGACTTTTTGACTATGCAAAAGACGAGTTTGAAACTGCTTACAAACTTGCGCCGGAGAACTTTTCAATAGCTTTTGAATATGCAAATTATCTTCATGCAACAACGGAATTTGAGAAAGCTGACAAAATGTATGCAAAAGCACTCGAGCTTGAGCCGGAAAACCGCGATGTTCTAGCATTTTCCGCACTTAACAAACTTCATACAAAAGATTTTGACAACGCTTTAGAACAAATCAACAAAGCAGTCGCCCATTCTGTTCACAACGGATTTTTGCTATACATAGCCGGAAAAGTCCGATTTGCAATGAAAGATTTTGAAGGCGCAAAAGACTTCCTGATAAAATCCTATGAGCTCGAACAGGTCGAAGATGTGGAAAACCTTCTTGGCTTCTGCTACTTTGAACTCGGCAACTTTGCACAGGCAAACGTGATTTTCGAAAACCTTCTCAAAACAAATCCCGGCAATATAAATCTTTTGCTGAACCGCGCAAAATGTCTTGAAAATATGGGTGATAACACGTCTGCACTTCAGGCTTTAGAAAAACTTGTGGAGATTTTCCCTGATTGCGAAGAAGCTCATGAAATGATAAGAAGACTTTCTTAACGCATTTTGATTTTGTTTTTCAGACTATTAACTTTTGTAACAATATTCCTTTCATGGTTTAAAGTTTAACGGCAGAAATACCGTTAACCATAACAAAGAAATGTTACTAAGCTTAACTGAAAGGAAATCGGGCAGCAAATGGGATTGGCAGCATCACAAGCAAGATTTTTAGCCATAACCGCAAGAAAGGCAAACTGTGAATTTCAATCTATGCAGATTGCACAGGAAAAGCTGTCGACTACCCGCGAGCTTGAAAGAGCAACCGAAGAATATCAAAGTTCCTTAAATAAAACAAAACTAGTCTGGGATCCGGACGGAAGCGGCGAAAACGCATTTGATTTAAGCTATGACTTAATGATGCGTCCTTCTGCTGTAAATAATTATACCCCATATCTTATGACAACAAGGGACGGAAGAATTGTTCTTGACAGTAAAATGGCTGCTGCGGCACGTCAAGCCGGTATTCCAGAAGGTGGTTGCGAACGAAGCGCAGAACTATATGAAAAATTTCTTAATCAAATGGTTAAAAATGGCGGCATGAGTGAAACTTCTGCTGCAGTATGTAAATCAATGGACTATGAGAAAGATTTCAAAAATGTTGGTTTAGGCGGTCCAATGCTTGACAAAACTCAAGCTTCTGAAATGGGTATCAATGACCTGATTGCCTATATTGACAATACTATTTCAAAATCCGGCACCGGTGCTGAAAAAGAATTAGCTGATGCTTTACAGTTTGAATTCGGTGTGGATGACAAAGGTAATTCAACTCTTGATTTACAAACTGTAATTAAAGATAAAGGTTATTCTAATTCGAACTATTTTCTTGTTAACGGCAATAAAACAACAGATACAAACTTTACTTTCTCAGACTTGTTAACAAGCGATATCACATTTGCAAGAACAGGCGATAAAAATTCTACAAAATGGTGGAAAAAAGTTCTTGCTGGTGTTATGTCAGCTTTCGCCGGCGGTTTTGGATTTATGACATACGGTGGTCTTAAAGGCCTTTTAGGCGTTGACAAGGGCGGATATCCGGAAGGTTATACCGAAGCAGATATTGCTTTATTTGAATTTTTAGACCAAATGTTTACTGCCTTCTATGAGCTTATTGATGTTGAAAGCGGAGGCGAAGCAGCTGAACAAGCATTCCAATACGCAATTCAGGAAACTCTTGCACTGCTAGCCGGATGTAAAGATTTAGGAAACCGAAATCATTCAACTGATGCATTTAATGATGCCGTAAATGAAGCAGATAATTACAACGGATGGGTCCAAAAAAATGCAAATAAAGATAAAAACTATGGCACACAAGCGATAAGCTTGTCAAACCTTACCGAATCCTTTATGACTTTATATGCACAAGGTATCAATGGATATGATGACACATATTATATTAATAAACCAAGTAAAAAATCTAATTACGTAACAGACGATCCTTATTACATGTGGACTGTAAAAAATCCTAATGCAAATACTGCAATGGACATGTATATTAACGAATTCTACAGCGCCTTGTTCAACAATATATGCCAGAGCGGATGGACAGAAGACCCACAGATTGATGACAATGAATACCTTGGAAATACTTTGAAAAATGCTAGATACTTTATTGCCTCATTAAGTACAGACAACTACTATTACCAAGACAAATATATGGATAATTCCTATGTTGTTGAAGTAACAGATGAAGATGCAATCACTCAGGCTGAACTTGCTTATACACAGAAAAAGAGTAAACTTAATTACAAAGAAGAAAGACTAGAACTTGACATGAAGCAGCTTGACCTTGAAATCTCATCACTAACAACCGAATATGATACCGTCAAAAACCTCATAAACAACAACGTGGAAAAAACCTTCACAATGTTCAATTCATAAAATAGTGTGGCTAAAAGTCAAAAGCATTACGTCATTGCGAGGACGAACGCCAATGAGGACGCGGCAATCCCAAATGCATATTGTTTAAAACTCGACTTTTAGTCATCACACTATTAAACCTCTTTATAAGTTTTGAAGTGTGTTTTGCAGACTTCAGAAAGCCTTTCGCGGCCATATTTAGAGATAAAGTCTTTTGCCGCATCTTTAACCTGTGCAGCACAGCCTTTCGGGAATTTCACACCGAATTCAGCCTCCATTGCGGCAATTTTATGTACAAAAGCCGCTCTCGCAAGGATTGAAGCCGCAGCAACAGCAATATCGCTTTCTGCCCTTACCATTTGTTCTAAACGTATTGACTGGCCTTTTTTCATCAACGCGGATTTAATCAGTCCTTCGTCGCCAAACTGGTCTGAAAGAGCATATTCACATTCTTTTTTTTCAAGAATATTTTCAATCGCACGCGCATGTCCCCAGGCAAGAAGTCTGTTAAGATTTTTAATGTTGGAATAAAGTTCGTTATATCTTTTGTTCGAAATTACAATAACCGTATGCTCCGCATTTGCCTTAATTTTCGGCTCAAGTTCCAGAATTTTCTTGTCAGAAATCTTTTTACTGTCTTTAATCCCCAGTTTCAGGAATAACTCAGACCCGCGCTCATCAACAAGCACACCTGCAACACAAAGCGGCCCGAAAAAATCTCCTTTTCCGGATTCATCAACTCCAATATGAGGTATAAAATCAAATTCATTCATTAATGTAAACTCTCCGGAACTGCCATTGGTATAGGAACTGGAGCTTTGGGCACCTGCTGCTGCACTGGCTGAGGTACAGGTTGTGGTTTTGGAGATTCTGTTTGTGATTGTTTGAAGTTTTTAACAACATCAGAAGGAGTTACTGCCGGTTGAATATTCTCCTGCTGCGGCTGAGCTGGTTGTTCTGCCGGTTTTTGACTTTCAACATTTTCTTCCTCAGCTTTCGGTTCTTCACGTTTAACTTCTCCGCCGGCTTTATAAGGCTTAAGTTCAACGTCTGGATAATCAAAATCTGCATTCTTATATGGTTCAGTTGCAACCTTCATTATATCACGCCAAATTAAAGCCGGAACTGTTCCGCCCTGAACTGATTTGAAGTTGTCTGTGTTGTCATCGTTTCCAACCCATACGCCTGTAACGACATTCGGTGTATATCCGATAAAGCTTGCATCTTTGTAGTCATCTGTTGTTCCGGTTTTACCGGCTGCAGGCTTGCCTATATTTGCAGCGGCACCGGTTCCGCTTTTGATTACGTTTTTAAGCATCGCAGTCATAACAGCGGCTGTATTATAACTTAACTGATGGGAAGCTTTTGCTTTCGGGGCACGGTACACAACTTTTCCACGCGAAGTTTCAACGCTTTCGATTGCATAAGGCTGGACAACATACCCGCCATTTGCAAAAGCACCGTAAGCTCTTGTAATTTCATATAATTTAGTTCCATTTGAACCGAGTGCGATTGTATAATCGTATTCAAGCGGGGTTGAAATTCCGAGAACTCTCGCAAGCTGGATTACAGAGCGAACGCCGACTTCTTTAATCATTCTTGCGGCACAAACATTTGAAGAAAGCATTAACGCTTTATAAACGGGAATTTTTCCTCTGTATTTGTTGCCGTAATTTCTTGGTGACCAGTCTCCAAGTGTAACCGGTGAATCATCAATCAAATCATTCGGGTTGATACCTTTTTCAATAGCAGCGGCATAAACAAAAGGCTTAAATGCAGACCCGGGAGGTCTTACTGCTTGAACACGATCAAACTGGCTTTTTGTATAATCTTTTCCTCCTGCATAAGCCAAAATTCTTCCATCAATCGGGCTGAAAGAGAAAACAGCGGCCTGTTGATTGTTGCCTTTTAATCCGTACGCATTGAGGTTTCTAATAATTGCTTCATTGGCTTTTTGCTGGGTTTTGAAATCAAGTGTTGTTACAACTTTATAACCGCCTTGCGAAATATCAGTCTCATCAAAACCGAGTTTTTCAAGCTCTGCCATTACCAAATCGCAAAAATATGGAGCTTTGTTTGTTGTGTAATAGCGAGGCATAACACTTAGTTTAACTTTTGCTTCTTTTGCTTTTTCATACTGGTCTTTGTCTATATAACCCATTTTGTACATTCTTAAAAGCACCTGGTTACGTCGTTTTATAGCCAAATCAAGATTGTTGAAAGGCGAATAAACTGACGGCGCCTGTGGAAGACCTGCTATTAAAGCAAGTTCAGGCAAGGTAAGGTTTTTAAGTTTTTTGTTGAAATAAATTTCTGCCGCACCTTCAACCCCGTACGCGCCGGAGCCAAGATAAACGTTATTCATATACATTTCCAAAATCTGTTCTTTAGAAATAGTTTTTTCAATTCTTGCTGCGATAACAAGTTCTTTTAACTTTCTATCAAAGGTTTTTTCATTTGAAAGGAACAGAATTCTTGCAAGCTGCTGTGTAATTGTACTTGCTCCCTGCACAAACTTTCTTGCCAGAAGGTTTTGGACAGTTGAACGAGCAAGCCCGTAAATATCATAGCCGTGATGTTTATAAAAATTCTTATCTTCAGTTGCAATTAGAGCGTTAATAAAATCCTGCGGAACTTCTTTGATATCAACACGAGAATAAGTATATGCGGTAAAGGTTTTGATAATTTCGCCGTCATGTGCATGGAATTTAGTTACAATATTGGGTTTAAATCCGTCAAGATTGTTAATCGGAGGCAGGGATGAAAGATAAAGATTGAACGATACACCGGCCGCCAAAACAAACGCAATACCAAGAATTAAAGTTATTCTGACACTTCTCAGAAATCCGTTTTCTTTTTTGATAATATTTCTTTTTGCTGCCGCCTTGTCTGAATTTGAGCGTTTTATCCTTACCATTTGTATAAATTATCCCTTCTTATTAACTTATAGAATTTTAGTATAAAATTAATATATAAGCAAGTTTTGCAACAATTTAGGTTATAATATTGTTATGTTTGACTTTATATTTTCGATAATCAACGAAATACGCTCATATTTTGTGCCGGAAAAACAGGTATATGAAGTAACAGGCGAATGTAAAAAATGCGGCAAATGCTGTAATTATATGTACAGCGTTGACACTTATACTGAAAAAGAATTCAAAATTATGCAGTTTTTATTTCCAAAATACAGAAGGTTTTACATTAAGGGCAAGGATGAATTCGGAAACTTCATATTTGCCTGCAAACTTGTAACAGACGAAGGCTTATGTTCGGATTACAAAAGACGTCCTGCCATGTGCAGGAATTACCCTGCAAAAAGGATTTACTTTCTGGGAAAACTTCATGAAGGCTGCGGATATAAAGTTAATATCAAAAAATTTGAAGATTATTTATCTGACAGAATGCAAAAATAAGTTATAAAATTGCAAGTTTACAATTTGCCATAAAA